>JBEVMD010000002.1:0-9516 GCA_040508835.1 Duganella sp.
GCGCCCGAAATATTGTCTATAGTGACAACACATCACCTGAGCATGCGTCGATTTAGCACAGAACTGCTTTTATTTTCGTAGGAACGTGTTTTTTACGCGCGATTGGGTATAATGCGGGATCGTTTAGATTCAGTAGTACTGGGTTCAAACGATATCACGAGCGTAAGCTCTTTTAACTGTAATAGGAATTGTAATGGCAACTGGTATCGTAAAATGGTTCAATGATTCGAAGGGTTTCGGCTTTATCACCCCTGACGAAGGCGGCGAAGATCTGTTCGCTCACTTCTCGGCGATTCAGTCGGCAGGCTTCAAGTCGCTGCAAGAGAACCAACGCGTTTCTTTTGAAGTGACCGCTGGTCCTAAGGGCAAGCAAGCTTCGAACATTCAGCCTCTGTAATACGCTGGATCTAACGAAATAAGAAATCCTCGGTTTCCGGGGATTTTTTTTCGTCTGTACGTTTGGTCTGCGGCCCGTCACCCGGCCCGGCGCCAGTAATCCGGCTGCGCGTAGGCGCGGCGCAGGAAGTCCACAAACGCCCGTATGCGCAGCGGCAAGTGCCGGCGCTGCGCGAATACCGCGTGGATATCGTTGCCCGGCGCCGCGTAATCGGCCAGCACCGTGTGCAGTTTGCCCGCCTCGATCTCGCTGCCCACTTCCCACATCGACCGCCACGCCAGCCCTTTGCCGGCCAGTGCCCACTCGTGCAGGACCTGGCCGTCGTTGCAGCCCATGTTGCCGCCCACTTTCACCACCACGTTCTTGCCGTGTTCGCGGAAGGTCCAGCCGCGCTGGCTGCCTTCGCTGCTGATGGCCAGGCAGTTATGGCGCGCCAGGTCGGCCAGCGTGTGCGGCGTACCGTACCGCTTCAGGTAGGAGGGCGCGGCCACCACCACCCGTTCGTTGTCGGCCAGCTTGACGCTGACCAGGCTGGAGTCCGCCAGGCTGGCGATGCGGATCGCAACGTCGATGCCCTCGCCGACGATATCGGTCACGCGGTCCGTCATGTTGAGCGTGGCGGTGAGGTCGCGGTGTTCCGCCAGGAACGAGGGCAGCAACGGCGCCACGTGCTGGCGGCCGAAACCGGCTGGCGCCGAGATCATCAGGTGGCCGGTGGCCTTGGCGCTGCGTTCCGCCACGGCCGATTCGGCCACTTCCAGCTCTGCCAGGATGCGCTGGCAGTCTTCGAGAAATGCCGCACCCTCGTCGGTGAGCGCCAGCTTGCGGGTGGTACGCTGCAGCAGCTTGACGCCCAGCCGCGCCTCGAGCGCGTCGAGCCGGCGCCCGATCATGGCCGGCGCAATGCCCTCGGCGCGGGCCGCTGCCGATAGCGATCCCCGTGCCACCACTTCGACAAACGTGGAAATCTGCCTGAATTGTCCCATCGCTTATTTCCTGCCTTACTTTTTATCTGTGACAAAAACGCATGAATGAATTGATCTTTAGTCTCGTTTGCATAACTTGGGAGTGAATATACTGTAAAAAATGCCACTGCGTCACCGAGCCGCCACACTAAAAAGAAACCGGACGCGCGCGCCGTGGTCATGCTTATAATTTGATATGGAAGTTAACTTTTCTCTTGGAGACCTTGCACATGACGCTGTCCATCACTCTGCCGCCAGGCATGGAAATCACCGGTGACATCCAGCCCGGCTACGAAAACATCCTGACTGCCGACGCGCTGGCGCTGGTCGCCAAGCTGTCGCGCACGTTCGAATCGCGCCGCCAGGAGTTGCTGGCCGTGCGCGTGGACCGCGCCAGGCGGCTGGACGCCGGCGAGCGCCCGGACTTCCTGCCCGAGACCGAACATATCCGCAACGGCGACTGGACCATTGCGCCGATACCTGCCGCGCTGGAATGTCGCCGCGTGGAAATCACGGGCCCGGTCGAACGCAAGATGGTGATCAACGCCCTGAACTCCGGCGCGGACAGCTATATGACCGACTTCGAGGATTCCAACACGCCCAACTGGGACAACCAGCTCACCGGCCAGATCAACATGAAGGATGCCGTGCGCGGCACCATCGCGCTCGAACAAAACGGCAAATCGTACAAGCTCAACGACAAGGTGGCCACGCTGGTGGTGCGCCCGCGCGGCTGGCATCTCGATGAAAAACACGTGCTGGTCGACGGCAAGCGCATTTCCGGCGGCGTGTTCGATTTCGCGCTGTTCATGTTCCACAACGCCAAGGAGCAGCTGGCGCGCGGCGCCGGTCCCTACTTCTACCTGCCCAAGATGGAATCGCACCTGGAAGCGCGCCTGTGGAACGATATATTCGTGATGACGCAAAACGAGCTGGGCCTGCCGCAGGGCACGATCAAGGCGACCGTGCTGATCGAAACCATCCTGGCTGCGTTCGAGATGGATGAGATTTTGTACGAGTTGCGCGAGCACAGCGCGGGCCTGAACGCGGGCCGCTGGGATTATATTTTCTCGTGCATTAAGAAATTCAAGCTCGACAAGGATTTCTGCCTGGCCGACCGCGCCAAGGTCACCATGACCGCACCGTTCATGCGGGCGTACGCGCTGCTGCTGCTCAAGACCTGCCACAAGCGCAACGCGCCGGCCATCGGCGGCATGGCCGCGCTCATCCCGATCAAGAACGATCCGGAGAAAAACGACATCGCCATGGGCGGCGTGCGCACCGACAAGGCGCGCGATGCGACCGACGGTTACGACGGCGGCTGGGTGGCACACCCGGGGCTGGTGGACCTGGCCATGACGGAATTCAAGAAAGTGCTGGGCGAGAAGAAAAACCAGATCGACAAGCAGCGGCCCGACATTGCCGTCACCCGCGAGCAGTTGCTGGACTTCAAACCGGAAGCGCCGATTACCGAGGCCGGCCTGCGCTACAACATCAACGTGGGCATCCACTACCTGGGCAGCTGGCTGGCCGGCAATGGCTGCGTGCCGATCCACAACCTGATGGAAGATGCGGCCACGGCCGAGATCAGCCGCTCGCAAGTATGGCAGTGGATCCGTTCCGACAAGGGCGTGCTGGAAGACGGCCGCAAGGTCACGGCCGAGATGGTGCGCGCGATGATTCCGGAAGAGCTGGCCAAAGTGCAGCGCGATGCGCCTGGCGGCGACGGCCCGAGTTATCCGCGCGCGGCCGAGATCTTCGAGGAGATGTCGACGTCTGTAGCGTTTGCGGAATTCCTGACCCTGCCGCTGTACGAAGAAATTTAAAGCAAGTCACCAGCGTTTAACCCGTCATCCCCGCGCACGCGGGAATCCATGCTGAGCTGATGCGCAGGCCCGGCATGGATTCTGCGGACATGGGGCGTGTTTAGCGCCGCCAAGCGCTTTAAAAATTATTTTTCCACAACCGCAGCGCCGTAAACGTCGCCAGCGGCGTATCCATCCCGTCGAGCTTGCCGGCCTTGACCAGCTGCTGCGCAATTGCCGGTTCGCGGTAGCGCAGGAAGGGGTTGGTCGCCTTTTCCAGGCCGATGGTGCTGGGCACGGTGGGCAGGTTGTGCTCGCGCTTGTCCGTTTCCACTTTCACCCGTTCCTGCAGCGCCAGATTATCGGGCTCGACCACGCGCGCGAAGCGCAGGTTGGACAGCGTATACTCGTGAGCGCAGTAGACCTTGGTATCATCGGGCAGCGCGGCCAGTTTGCCCAGTGAACTGATCATCTGCGCCGGCGTGCCTTCGAACAGCCGGCCGCAGCCTCCGGCAAACAGGGTGTCGCCGCAGAACAGCCAGGTAGGGTCGACGTCGGACGGCGCCCGCACGTAGGCGATGTGACCCATGGTGTGGCCGGGCACATCAAGCACGCTCAGGCGCAATGCCAGGCCGGGCACATCGAACTGCTTGCCTTCGCCGACGGGCAGAGTCACCGCATCGATGGTCTCGTTTCGTGGGCCGAAAACAGGAACCTGGTAATGCTGTAATAATTCGGGGACGCCGCCGATATGGTCAGCGTGATGATGCGTCAGTAGAATGGCGGTTAGCCTGAGTCCGTTGGCCTTCAATGCGGCCAGGACCGGCTTGGCTTCGCCGGGATCGACCACCGCCGCGTGCACGCCATCGTGGATCAGCCACAGGTAGTTGTCTTGAAAAGCGGGGATCGTCAGTATGCTCAGAGCTTGTTGGGAAGATATGGTCATTGGATCGCTAAAGGCTGGACATGGATAAAGCAGGATCGGAGCAATCCATTATAGCGCTGGAAGGCTGGCTGCAAACGCCCGCCGGTGTGTACATGCGTGCGTGGGAACAAACCTGTCTCGATAATTTAACGGTCGACATCTTCGGCTACAACGCGGTGCAGATCGGCATGCCGCAAATCGACGCGCTCGCCGCCAACCGCATGCCCAACAAATGGCTGGTCGACCGCCGGGTGCGCGCCGAACCGGGACCGCGCCCCGTGTCGCTCACGTGCGATTTCACCGAGCTGCCGTTTCCCGCGCAAAGCCTGGACCTGGTGGTGCTGCCCCACGTGCTGGAATTTTCCACCGATCCGCACCAGGTGCTGCGCGAAGTCGAGCGCGTGCTGATACCGGAAGGGCAGGTCATCATTTGCGGTTTCAATCCCACCAGCCTGTGGGGCGCGCGCCATGTGCTGCGGCGCGTGGGCGGCGCGTCCTTCCTGCCGCCGACCGAGGCGCTCATCACGATGCCGCGCATGAAGGACTGGTTAAAATTACTGAACATGGGCGCCAGCCACAGCCATCTCGGCTGCTACGCGCCGGCATGTCGCACAGAAAAATGGCTGGATCGCTACGCATTCATGGATAATGCCGGTCCGCGCTGGTGGCCCTTTCTTGGCGGCGTGTACGTCATCCAGGCCATCAAGCGCGTCAAAGGCATGCATCTGATCGGCCCGGCATGGGCCAAAAAAACGGCAACCGCCCCCGCGGGCGTGCCGGCAACAAATAAAAGGCGGGAACAGCAGGATGGATAAGGTTGAAATTTTTACCGATGGCGCATGCAAGGGCAATCCCGGACTCGGCGGCTGGGGCGCCTTGCTGGTCTCCGGCGAAGCCGAAAAAGAGATTTTCGGCGGCGCGCGCGACACCACCAACAACCGCATGGAACTGCAGGCAGTGATCGAGGCGCTCGGCGTCCTCAAGCGTCCGTGCACGGTGGTGCTGCATACCGACAGCCAGTACGTGCAGAAGGGCATCAGCGAGTGGATCCACGGCTGGAAGGCGCGCGGCTGGAAAACTGCCAGCAAGGAACCGGTCAAGAATGAAGATTTATGGAAGGCGCTCGACACCGCCCAGGCGCTGCACACGGTCGAATGGCGCTGGGTACGCGGCCACAATGGCCACCCCGGCAACGAGCGCGCAGATGGTCTCGCCAATCGCGGCGTGGAAGTGGCGCGCGGGCGGTGACGGCAGATCGCACCGGGTCCGTGCTGTTATACTTGTCCGCTAGTCTCTAGCCATCATTGAAATACTATGCGCCAAATCGTACTCGATACCGAAACCACCGGCATCAACCCCAAGCAGGGCAACCGCATCATCGAGATCGGTTGCGTCGAGCTGCATAACCGTATGCTGACGGGGAATAATTTTCACGTCTACATCAATCCGGATCGCGACTCGGAAGAGGGCGCGCTGGCAGTCCACGGCCTGACTACCGAATTCCTGCGTGACAAGCCGCGCTTCCACGAAATCGTGGAAGACCTGCGGGCGTACATCCAGGGCGCCGAGGTCATCATCCATAACGCGCCGTTCGACCTGGGATTTCTGAACCACGAATTCAAGGCATTGAACCTGCCCGATTTTTCCAGCCACATCGGCGGCGTGATCGACACCCTGGTGCATGCCAAGGAACTGCACCCGGGCAAGCGCAACTCGCTCGACGCGCTATGCGACCGCTACGGCATCTCCAACGCCCACCGCAAGCTGCACGGCGCGCTGCTGGACTCGGAACTGCTGGCGGACGTGTACCTGGCCATGACGCGCGGCCAGAACAGCCTCGGCATGGATGTCGAAGAAGCACCGGCCGCGGGCAGCGAACTGCTGGCGCCGGTGGCCATGGCCGACATCATCTTCCTCCCCGCATCGGCAGACGAGCTGGCCGCGCACGCGGAAGCGTTGGCCGGGCTGGACAAGGCAGTCAAGGGCCAGTGCATCTGGACCGCCACCATGACCCCGCAACTGGCAGCCTGAGGGTAAAGCGATATTTTTCGCGTTTGCCCTTCCATTTTGCATGACGTGTATGGCATAATTCGCCTCGCTTCGGGAGGTTAGCTCAGGGGTAGAGCACTGCATTCACACTGCAGGGGTCGCAAGTTCGAAACTTGCACTTCCCACCAAGATTACGTTACATATTAAAGGCTTACGCGATTTTCTGCGTAGGCCTTTTTTGTTTGGTATGAAAAAAGTATGAAAAACTTCACGGGATTTTCGCGGCTTTTAGTAGCTTCTGGTGGATAGAAAAAATTTTTGACTTCGTCGCGGTTTCACAACTGTGAAGACATGCCCAAGTTACTGGCGGAAATCAGGTGAGGGAATGGTGACGGAAGTGAGCGGCGGCGGCTGGCGGTAGGCGAACCGAATCCGAGCCGGCGGTAGCGTCTTGCCCGCGGGAGGGCCGGTTAGTTGTTCGTGACGTCTTACCGCGAGTCATAATTCGGGTGAACAGTTTTGCAGCAGTTACGATTGGCCATCGTATGCTGCACACCGCAACTGGTTGCGGTTAAGCTGCTCAGTCTGGCTTGATGCCTTTAAACTCCGCCCGCCTCCGAGAGGTCAAAGGATCTTCCGAGCTCTAGAGAAAGGAGAAGGCTGACAAGTTCCAAGTTGTCCTGATAGAACGGTAAATCCTCCCAGCAAATGATCGCGTTTAAAAGTAGAATTTTCCAAACTCAGATTTTTAAGAGTTCTGCGTGAAGACGTCCCGTTTTACCGATAGCCAGATCATGGCGATCCTCAAACAAGCCGAGGGTCGCTCACCTGTGCCGGAGTTGTGCCGCGAACACGGCATCAGCAACGCCACGTTCTACAAATGGCGCTCCGAGTTCGGCGGCATGGATGCTTCACTCATGGCCCGCATGAAAGAGCTGGAAGACGGGACCAATCAGGGATGGTCGAGCGCGGCCGGGTGAAGGCGACCGCCCTTTCTGCGAGGGAGAATGATGCTAAAGCGACGCGGTTCAACCCGGAAGGGCGTGGGCAAGCGCCGTCCCCGCCAAGCGAGCAGTAGCCACCAAGCGGTCGAGGCTTTGCCCGTGGCGGGCGCTGGCTGAAAGGCCGGCCATGGTGGTGCACACAAAGTCAGACACCTGGTCTGCCTCTTGCGGATAAGATTCTGCAATAGCGTTCCGAATGAACTCCTGAGCAGCATGATGGAAGGCGCGAGCTGCCTCGCGTGCGTCAGGATCGTTGCAGCGCGTTCCTTCCAGCACCATGCAACCCGTGGCCGTGGCGTCGCTGGCGTAGTAGCGCGCCGCTTCCACCAGCACCTCCGCAAGAGCGTCGGCCAACGGCCGGCCCGTACCCAGGATTTTCGCCAGCGGAATCGCACCGGTTGCAGCGTAACGGTCGAGAATTCGCGCGTAGAGTCCCGCCTTGCTGCCAAACGCCGCATAAAAACTGGGCGGATTGACCCCCAGCGCTTTCGTGAGGTCCGACAAGCTGACAGCGTCGTAGCCCTTCTCGTGGAACAGGCGTTGAGCAATCGCCACCGCTTCATCAGGGTCGAATTTGCGCGGCCGGCCGCGTGGCAAAACGATATTTGTAGTCATTGCTAAAAAAATCCTTGACAGCTTCGATAGCGGTTATTGTATCATCCACTACATTAATCACAAAGGAGAGGTTATGACGGATTTTACGAACAAGTCAGTCCTGGTACTTGGCGGTAGCCGGGGCATTGGTGCTGCCATCGTCCGGCGCTTCGCTACCGATGGGGCAAAGGTGACGTTCACTTATTCGGGTTCCCCGGAAGCCGCTCAATTCATCGCCACAGAAACCGGGAGCACGGCAGTGTTGACCGACAGTGCAGACCGCGATGCGGTGATTGCACGCGTACGAGAGAGTGGGCCCTTGGACGTACTGGTAGTCAATTCTGGCATTGCCATTTTTGGCGACGCGCTGGAGCAGGATCCGGACGCGGTCGACCGTCTGTTTCGTATCAATGTCCACGCACCGTACCATGCTGCGGTGGAAGCTGCCCGGCGCATGCCGGAGGGCGGTCGCATTATCGTGATCGGATCGGTCAATGGCGACCGCATGCCCTTGCCTGGAATGGCGTCGTACGCTGTCAGCAAATCAGCCTTGCAAGGTCTCGCGCGCGGTCTGGCACGTGATTTCGGCCCGCGTGGCATCACCATCAACATAGTGCAGCCGGGTCCGATCGACACGGACGCCAACCCCGCCGACGGCCCGATGAAGGATCTGATGCACAGTTTCATGGCAATCAAGCGACACGGCCATCCCGAGGAAGTGGCAGCAATGGTGGCTTGGCTGGCAGGTCCAGAAGCCGGGTTTGTGACCGGGGCGATGCATCCAATCGATGGTGCATTCGGGGCCTGAGCCGCTCTCCGGTCGCGCATGCACGCCGGTCGGGCCCTGCTGAGAAGCAGTAGGGGGCGGCCGGCCCGGCGCATGTTTTTTTCTTGCACCCAGTGCTTCTCTACGGATCAGGGTATGTTCACAACCTGAATCGCCCCGGAAATTTAGGAGGCCGATTGGTGTGAGTCAGGCGACCTAGCCTGCTCGGAAAGTTGTCGATAGTAGGCTGCCACAGCTTCGGCCGGCGGTATATAGCCAAGCGGTTCGAGTAAGCGATGATGATTGAACCAGGTCACCCATTCCAGGGGCGCCAACTCGACGGACTCGCGCGTCTTCCAGGGAGCGCGGCGATGTATCAGCTCAGCGTTATACAGGCCGTTGATGGTTTCGGCCAGCGCATTGTCATAGCTGTCGCCCTTAGTACCCACAGAAGGCTCAACGCCGGCTCCAGCAAGACGCTCGCTGTAGCGGATGGAAACATATTGCGAGCCCCTGTCGCTATGGTGAATTAAGGCGTCGTCGCGCTCAGGCTAACGGGCGTATAGCGCCTGTTCCAAGGCATCCAAGACGAAGTCGGTGCGCATCGAACTGCTGACGCGCCAGCCTACGATGCGTCGGGCAAAAACATCAATCACAAAAGGCCACATAGACAAAGCCTTGCCAGGTCGAGACATAGGTAAAGTCGGACACCCAGAGTTGATTGGGCCGCTGTGCCTTGAAATGGCGATGGACCCGGTCCAACGGGCACGGTGCGGCCGCGTTGCCAACGGTTGTCTTCACAACCTTGCCCCGCCTCACGCCACACAAGCCGGCGCCGCGCATCAAGCATTCGACGGTGCACCGGGCGGCCTTGATGCCCTCGCGCCGCAACTGGCGCCAGACCTTCTCCGCGCCATAGACTTGCATATTGGATTGCCAAACACGTTCAATTTGAGGGGCCAGCACCTCATCACTCTTGGCACGGGCGCAGCGCAACGCCGGATTGCGTCGCTGCGCAGCGTAACGCCAGTAGCCGGACGGGGCGACCTGCAAGACTTTGCAAATCGACTC
>JBEVMD010000025.1:0-6846 GCA_040508835.1 Duganella sp.
TTCACGGCTTCGGCGACTTCGGTCCCCGCATCGACAACCGCTCGCCCCACCTGCACTGGCTGCGCCTGGCGCGCCAGGACCGCAGCATCCCGTCGTACGAAAACTGGTCGATGGCCACCGTCATGGCGCGCAACGGCCGGTTCCAGCCGCCAGGCGACAGCGACCCGTATTCCTACGGCTACCACTTCGACGCCGGCCTGTACGCGGCCTACCTGCGCGAGTACGCGCAGGCGCGCGGCGTCACCCGCATCGAAGCGACCATCGGCGACGTGGAACTGCGCCCGGACGACGGCTACATTGCCGCCGTCAAACTCCAGGATGGACGCCGCATCGACGGCGACCTGTTCATCGACTGTTCCGGCTTTCGCGGCCTGCTGATCGAAGGCGTGTTGCGGGCCGGTTATGAGGACTGGAGCAACTACCTGCCGTGCAACAGCGCGCTGGCCGTGCCGTGTGCGCGGGTGGACAAGCTCACGCCGTACACCATGTCCACGGCAAAGGCGGCGGGCTGGCTGTGGCGCATCCCGCTGCAGCACCGCACCGGCAACGGCCACGTCTACAGCAGCCATTTCACCAGCGACGACGAGGCGGCCCGCGTGCTGCTGGCCGGGCTCGACGGCGAAGCGCTGGACGAACCGCGCCAGCTGCGGTTCGTGACGGGGCGCCGGCGGTTTTCGTGGCTCAAAAATTGCGTGGCGATCGGCCTGTCGGCCGGCTTCGTGGAGCCGCTGGAATCGACCAGCATCAGCCTGATCGAAAACGCCGTCGGCAAGCTGATCGAATATTTTCCGGACCGCGATTTCGCGCCCGGCCTGGCGCGCGAATTCAACCGCTACATGGGCCAGCGCTACGAGTCGGTGCGCGATTTCATCATCCTGCACTACAAGCTCACCAGCCGCGACGACAGCGAATTCTGGCGCCACTGCGCGGCCATGCCGATCCCGGACAGCCTGCAGCACCAGATCGCGCTGTTCCGCGAGAGCGGCCGCGTGGCCATCCACGACCGCGACGGCTTCCTGGAGCCGTCGTTCGTGTCGATGCTGCTGGGGTTGAACGTGGTGCCGCGCAGCGACGAACCGTTCGTCAGCCTGCTCGACCGCGATGCGCTGCAACGCCACATGGCCGCGCTGCGCGCGCACGTGATCGCCACCGTCACCGACATGCCGGACCACGACGACTATATCGCACGCACCATCGCCACACCTTCCGCCACGAGCCGGTAAAATAGCGCCTGACTATTTGTTCGGAACGAGGTGTACGATGATGTTTCTTAAAGTTCCGTTTGCGGAAAAAGACGAGGCCAAGGCGCTGGGCGCGCGCTGGAACGGCGAGCGCAAGTCCTGGTACGTGCCGGACGGCAAAGCCACCGAAGCATTTGCCCGCTGGCTGCCGCCGGGCGGCGCCGATTTCGTGCCGGCCGTGGCCGCCACGTCGCTGAAGAACCGGCCCGTCACGGTCGATACCTACGCGGGCAAGCCGGTGATGGGCAAGCTGTTCATCGACGTCGAGCACGACTGCGATCCGTTCGTGGCCTGTCCCGTCTGCGCGCCCCGGCTGGCCACGTCGGGCTGGACCGCCACGCATGACGCCGTGGAAAAATTGCTGGTCGGCCTGCGCGGGTAAAGCATGTGCACCAATTACCGGCCCACGGCGCGCGACTTGCTGGCCGATCTGTTCCAGATCAGCCTGTTCGAAGGCGACGACTGGCCGGCGGAAACCTGGAAAGACTACCAGGCGCCCATCCTCCGTTTCAATGCCCAGGGTGCGCTGGTGTGCACCACGGCCAGCTACGGCCTGGTGCCGCGCCAGCAGATTCCGCCCGGCGTCAAGCCGTGGGACACCATGAATGCCCGCAGCGAAACCGTGGCGCAGCTGCGCTCGTACGCGAAATGCTGGCGCGAAGGGCAGCTGTGCCTGGTGCCGATGACGGGTTTTTTCGAACCCAATTACGAATCGGGCGCAGCCCAGCGCTGGCAGATCGCCAGGGCCGATGGCGCGCCGTTCGCGGTGGCCGGCATCTGGCGCGAATGGCCGGGTGAGGACGGCCCCGTGTATTCGTTTACCCAGCTCACCATCAACGCCGACGACCATCCGCTGATGTCGCGCTTTCATAAACCCGGCGACGAAAAGCGCTCGCTGATCGTGATTGCCGCCGACGAGTACGACGACTGGCTGCGCTGCCGCGATCCCGAACGGGCCCGCAGCTATTTCCAGGCCTTTCCTCCCGAGCTCATGAAGGCGTGGTTCGATCCGCCGCCGCCGCGCAAGAAAAAGGCGCCGGAACCTGCCGATACCCGGCAGATCGACCTGTTCTGACCTGCCCGGCTCACGGCGGCAACAGCCAGCGCCGGGCGGCAGCGATCACGTTATCCGACAGCGCCCGCGTAAAAGGCGTCTGGATATCCCAGGCGCGCCACAGCAGCGGCACGTCGAGCACCCGGCCCGGCGCCAGGTCCACCAGGGTGCCGTCGGCCAGCTGGGCCGCGCACTGCAGCAGCGGCGTCATGCCGTAACCGAAGCCCGCTTCCACGAACCGCACAAACCCTTCCGACGTGGCAAACGAGTGGTGCGGATAGCGCCCCGCGTAGCCGGTTGCCTGCGCCACGAAACGCGCCGTCAGCGCATCCTTGCGGTTGAAGTGCAGGGCGGGCGCGACCTGTACTGCAGCGGCCGTCAAGCCGTCCGGAAACCAGCGCGCGGCAAACGCCGGGCTGGCCACGCACTGGTAGCGCATGGCGCCCAGCGGCGTGGCCGTGGTGCCGGCCACATGCGCCGTCTCGCTGGTCACGCAGGCAAAGACCCGGCCTTCCCTGAGCATGGCCAGCGTGTGCTCCTGGTCGTCCAGCGTGATGTGCAGCATGCATTCCCCGGTGTTCATCAGGGGCGCCACCGCGTCCTGCAGCCAGGTGGCCGCGCTGTCGGCGTTGACGGCAATTGCCATGTCGGGTCGCGCAGCCGGCGCGGCGCCGTGGGTTTGGTCCAGCGCCGCTTCCAGCAGCCGCACCTGGCGGTAGTGGGCGATCAGGCGCTGGCCCGCTGCGGTCGCCTGCGGCGGCTGGCTGCGGATGATCAGCAGTTCGCCCGCTGCATTTTCCAGCATGCGCAAGCGCTGCGACACGGCCGACTGGGTGATGGCCAGCGCAGCAGCGGCCTTTTCGAAACTGCCATATTCGAGCACGGCGTCCAGCGCCGCCAGACCGCGGTAGTCCACTCGGCTCATTAGCTTTCCTGATATTTGGTGAAGATTATTAATTATACTTATCTTCGCACGGCCGCTAAGCTCACGGTTTTGCACGATGAGCAGGGCCGGAGGCGACATGGATACAACAGCATTCTTGAAGGGCATGGGACTGGGCGGCGGCCTGATCGTGGCCATCGGCTCGCAAAATGCCTATCTTTTGCGCCAGGCGTTAAAGGGACAATTTGTCTATACGTGTATTGCCATCTGCATTATCTGCGACGTGGTGCTGATTGGCGCCGGCGTGGCCGAAATGGGCCAGCTCATTACTAGTGCACCGGCACTGTTATTCTGGATGAAAATCGCCGGCGCCCTGTTTTTATTCTGTTACGGACTACGCGCCGCACGTGCGGCATTCAAGCCGGCAGTATTTGAATTGGGACAGCAGAGCACCGCCGCCAGCCGCCGCCAGGTAATTGCAGCAATGCTGGCATTTAGCCTGTTAAATCCCCATGTTTATCTCGATACCGTGGTATTGCTGGGTTCCTTGGGCGGACAACAACCAGGCCAGGGGCCGTGGTATTTTGCTGCGGGCGCGATGCTGGCATCGATGCTCTGGTTTTGCGGCCTGGGACTGGGCGCCCGGTATTTAACGCCGATATTTAATCGTCCCCTGTCGTGGCGTATTCTCGACGCCCTGATTGCCTTGATCATGTGGGCCCTGGCGCTGACGCTGTTCCTTTGACGTTGGCTGGTGCGCTATGGCCTCGCAGCCCGCATGCTGCCGTGATCATAATGCTAAAAAATGGCGGATGCATGCCAGTTCTTGGCGTGATCTGGCGGGGGCAATCCGCCGAGTTTTAGCTGGACTATTTGAACAATATGAACATTCCGTAAATAATAATGATTCGTTATGATTAGCCGCAGATAAAGGTTTAATTTGATGCTTGCGTGCAAATAACTGAGGTTAGTGACTTACAATGGTCGTCCTTAACCAATAATCCGCTGACACCGGCGGGCATGAATGAGTATCCACCCAGATCAATATATCAATCTTGCCATGATGACGGCCGCCTTTGCGGTGGACGCCATCCTGGTGGTATTGCTGGTCTTTTTGTGGGTCATGCACCGCAAGGAAAAGCATGCGCTGATGTGGGGGATAGGCCAGGCGGCCGTGATGGCCGGCGGTTTGTCCTGGTTTGTGGGCGCCGGGATTTTATCGCCGCAATGGCGCCTGTTTATGTGCGCTGCCATGCTGGTCGCCGGCATGACCGGTTATTACGGTGGCACCCAGTATTTTCTCGGTGATTTGCGGCGCCGGCACTGGCGCTGGATTTCGGCAGCGGCCGTGGCCGCCACCCTGGGCTTTTATGCGCTATGGCGCATCAACCCGCCCTGGATTCCGCCGGGCAGCGCCGCCGCGCTGGGCCTGGTGATGATCTGGATGGGCGTGCGCCTCTACCGCGCCCAGCGCCGCTACCGGCTGCTGGGCTGTACCCTGGTGGCGCGCGGCGTCTTCAATATCGTCAGCGCCGCCACCATGCCGCCCGAATGGTACCTGCTGTGGTTTGCCGGCACGTCGGTGCTCAAGGCGCTGTCCATGCTGGGCCTGATCTACGCGGTGCAGGACGAGATGCAGCAGCGCTATGCGCGCACCATCGATAGTCTGAGCCATGGGTTTTTGATCCGCGACCGCCGCGGCTACATCCACGTGGCCAACGAGCGTGGCGCCCGCCTGCTGGGATTCAGCAAGGCAAGCGACCTGATAGGCAGGCACCTGGCCGACGTCCTGCCCAAGCTGACGCGGGAACTGGTGGAAGATTATTTCCGCCGCTTCGAAGCGCCCGGCGTCCACTACCCGATGACGGAGACGGCCGTGTTCACGCTGCATTCGGGCGTGCGCCTGCCGCTGGAAATGGCCGGGTCGCCGTACATCGAGCGCGGCCAGCTGTTCTGCCTGGTGCAACTGCTGGATATCACCGAACGCCAGAAAAAAGACGACCTGCTCAACCAGGCCGCCCGCATCGACCCGGTGACGGGATTCTTCAACCGCCACGCGCTGGCCGAGGCGCTGGGCAAGGAAGTGGCGCGCTGCATGGCAGCCGGCCGCGAGTGCGCAGTGCTGTTCCTCGACCTCGACAAGTTCAAGCGCGTCAACGATTCGTTCGGCCACGCGACCGGCGACGAGCTGCTGCGCCAGACCGCCCAGCGCCTGTTTGGCGTGCTGGGCCCCAACGACCTGCTGGCGCGCTTCGGCGGCGACGAATTCATCATCGTGATTCCCGACCTGGCCCCCGGCACCGCCGAGGATGCCGCGCGCCGGTGCGCCGAGCACATCATTGCCACCTTTGCCGCGCGGTTCCACCTGTCGCACCACGCGATCGGGGTGTCGGCCAGCATCGGCATGGCCTGTTACCCGGCCCATGGCACCGACAGCGACATGTTGGTGCGCAATGCCGATATCGCCATGTATGAGGCCAAGAAGGCGGGGCGGGGCGAAGTGCGGGCCTTCCACGATTCGATGAACGCGGCCGCCAAGAATGCGCTGGTGATCGACGGCGCCCTGCGCGGCGCCATCGACAACAACGAATTCCGCCTGGTGTACCAACCCATCGTGGACGCCTGCACGGGCCGGCTGACCAAGGTGGAGGCGCTGATCCGCTGGCACAATGCGCAGCTGGGCAACGTGCCGCCCGACCGGTTCATCCCGGTGGCCGAAGACAATGGCATGGTGGTGGCCGTGGGCGGCTGGGTGCTGGACGAGGCATGCCGCCAGATGGCGCTCTGGAACGACGGCCCGCTGGGCGCGGTCGTCACCAGCATCAACGTCTCGGCCTGGCAGCTGGCCGATCCCGCGTTCGTGGGACTGGTGGCGCAGGCGCTGGCGCGCAACGGCCTGCAGCCGCGCCAGCTCGAGCTGGAACTGACCGAGCGCGTGCTGATCGACGACGGCGGCCAGGTACACGCCGTGCTCGACGGCCTGCGGACGCTGGGCGTGAGCGTGTCGCTGGACGACTTTGGCACCGGCTACTCCTCGCTCAGCTACCTCACCCAGTTCCACCTGAACACGCTCAAGATCGACCGCGCATTTGTCATGGATATCGAACACAGCCAGCGCAGCAACAGCCTGGTGCACGCCATCATCGCCATGGGCCACTCGCTGGGGCTGAAACTGGTGGCCGAAGGCGTGGAAACGGCCGGCCAGGCCGCCATCCTTGAAAAAATGGGCTGCCACTACCTGCAGGGCTACCATATCTCGCGGCCGATCCCGCCGGCCGCCTTGCTGGAATTTGCCGCCGGCCGCGCCGCCGCAACCGTCTGAGGCTTGCTGACCCCGGAAAGCGTTCCGTCGCGGGCCGTGGGTGGTGTTGTCATGTCATTTAACTGTCACGGCCGCGTCATCGCGACGTCACATGCTCTTCCTACAATCTTGCCAGTTGATACCCACTCACTCGCGAGAAAGAAGACCCGCCATGTCCCAGCGCTTCCCCCTGAAACCCTTGTGCCTGGTCGTGCTCCAGGCGCTGGCCTTCCAAGCTCACGCACATGACGCTGCTGATGCTGTCGCCGACAGCGCCACCGTCGGCGCCATGGTCGGTCCGGTCCAGACCGTGGAAATCACGGGGCGCGGCCAGTCGCGCCAGGTGCAGAACATCAACAAGGACGAC
>JBEVMD010000061.1:0-3532 GCA_040508835.1 Duganella sp.
CACCAATGAAAAAGGGCACGTCCCCGGGTGGAAACGTGCCCCGTTCCAGCCAGACGCTTTAGCCGGCGCGCTGCGCCCGGCTATAGCTGTGGACTTCATCCACCATTGCCGCCACGCTTTCCGGCGGGGTGAACTGTGAAATACCGTGCCCCAGGTTGAACACGTGGCCGTTGCCGGCGTGCGGCGTGCCGAACGCGTCGAGCACCTTGCGCACTTCGGCGCGGATCTGTTCCGGGTTGGCGAACAGGATGGCCGGATCGAGGTTGCCCTGCAGCGCCACCTTGTCGCCCACCAGCGCGCGGGCGCGGGTGAGGTTGGCGGTCCAGTCCAGGCCCACGGCGTCGGCGCCGGTGTCGGCAATCTGCTCGATCCAGTGACCGCCGCCCTTGGTGAACACGATGGCCGGGATCTTGACGCCGTCTTTTTCGCGCTGGAGCAGGGACACTACCTGGCGCATGTACGCCAGCGAGAACTCCTGGTAGGCGCCATCGGCCAGCGCGCCGCCCCACGAGTCGAAAATCATCACGGCCTGCGCGCCCGCGTCGATCTGGGCATTCAGGTACTCGGCCACGGCGCGGGCATTGGTGGACAGGATGTGGTGCATCAGGTCCGGACGGCCGTACAACATCTTTTTAATGGTGTGGAACTCGCGCGAGCCCTGGCCTTCGACCATGTAGCACGCCAGCGTCCACGGGCTGCCCGAAAAGCCGATCAGCGGCACCCGGCCATTCAACTCGGTGCGGATTTGCGTCACGGCCTTGAACACGTAGTCCAGCGTGCCCGGTTCCGGGGTGCGCAGCGCCAGCACGTCGGCCTCGGTTTTGAGCGGACGCTCGAACTTGGGACCTTCGCCTTCCACGAAGTACAGGCCCAGGCCCATGGCGTCGGGCACCGTCAGGATGTCCGAGAACAGGATGGCCGCGTCCAGCGGGAAGCGGTCCAGCGGCTGCAGCGTCACTTCGGTGGCGTAGTCGGAATTGGTGGCCAGGCCCATGAACGAACCGGCTTTCTGGCGCGTGGCGCGGTATTCCGGCAGGTAGCGCCCCGCCTGGCGCATGAGCCACACCGGCGTGTAATCCGTGGGCTGGCGCAGCAGCGCGCGCAGGAAAGTATCATTCTGGAGCGGGGCAAATTGTGGCATGGGTGGTCATCAAATAGCGGCGAAAGGATTATTATCGCACTCCGGGTGCGCTTTCGCTGGAAGCTTGCCTCTTTGACCACGCAATGACCGACTCTGGAGACGCCATGACTTCTGCACCGACCACCATCGCCCCGTACGGGACTTGGCCATCGACGATTTCCGCCGAACGCGTGGCGGCCGGCGCCACGCCCATGTCCGGCCTGCAGCTGGGCGGCGCCGATGGCAACGACATCTTCTGGCTGGCCGGCCGCGCCGCCGAAGCGGGCCGCAACACCCTGCTGCGCCACCATGGCGCCGACAGCCGGGAACTGACGCCCGCCCCGTTCAACGTGCGCACCCGCGTGCACGAATACGGCGGCGGCGCCTACGTGGTCGATGGCGACATCGCGTATTTTTCGCATTTTGCGGATAACCGCCTGTACCGGCTCGACGCCGCAGCGGACGATGCGGCGCCGGTGGCGCTGTCGCAGGGCGGCCGGCACCGGTTTGCCGACTTCGTGGTCGACCGCGCTAATTCCCGCCTGATCGGCGTGCGCGAGCTCCATGGTAAAGATGGCGAAGATGGCCACGACGCCCACGCGCAGCCGGTCAACACCATCAGCGCCGTGGCGTTCGACGGCGTGGAGACGGTGCTGGTGCAGGGCGCCGATTTCTATTCGTCCCCGCGCCTCTCGCCCGATGGCAGCGCGCTGGCGTGGCTCAGCTGGGACCATCCGCGCATGCCGTGGCAGGGCACCACGCTGTGGCGTGCCGACCTGCAGGCCGACGGCGCGCCGGGCACACCGGTGCGCGTGGCCGGCGGCGAGGAGGAATCGGTCTGCCAGCCCGAGTGGTCGCCGGCAGGGGTGCTGCACTTCGTGTCCGACCGCAGCGGCTGGTGGAATCTGTACCGCCACGGGGCGGACGGCCAGATCGAGGCGCTCTGCCCGATGGCAGCGGAATTCGCGTCGCCCCACTGGACCTTCGGTAATGCGATGTACGGCTTCCGCTCCGAGCACGAGATCATCTGCACCTATATCGACAAGGGCGTGAGCCGGCTGGCGCGCCTGCTGCCGGCCAGCGGCAAGCTCGAACCGATCTCCAACCCGTACGAGGAAATCCGCGAACTGCGCGTGGCGCCAGGCTTTGTCGCCATGCTGGCCGGCAGTCCGACGATTGCGCTGGAACTGGCGCGCATCGACTTCACGGAAGAAGGCGTGGAAATCCTGGCGCAGTCGATCGAGGACCTGCCCGACGAAGCCAACCTGTCGGTGCCCGTCAACCTGAGCTACCCGAGCGCCAACGGCCGCACGGCGTACGCGTTCTTCTACCCGCCGCGCAACCGCGACGTGCGCGCGCCCGACGGCGACAAGCCGCCGGTGATCGTGATCAGCCACGGCGGCCCCACCGGCATGACTGTCAACACCCTCAAACTGGCCACCCAGTACTGGACCAGCAGGGGCTTTGGCGTGCTCGATGTGAACTACGGCGGCAGCACCGGCTTTGGACGCGCCTACCGCGACCTGCTGCGCGGCCAGTGGGGCATCGTGGACGTCGAAGACTGCGTGGCCGGCGCGCGCGCGCTGGTGGAGCGCGGCCTGGCCGACGGCGAACGGCTGATCATCCGGGGCGGCAGCGCGGGCGGCCTAACCACCTTGTGCGCACTGACGTTCCACGACGTGTTCAAGCTGGGCGCCAGCTACTACGGCGTGTCGGACCTGAAAGGGCTGGACCAGGATTCGCACAAGTTCGAATCGCACTACAATGCGTACCTGATCGCGCCGCAGCCGCAGGCCGAGGCGCTGTACCAGGCCCGCTCGCCCATCAACCATACCGACCGCCTGACCCGCCCGATGATTTTCTTCCAGGGCCTGGACGACAAGGTGGTGCCGCCGCAGCAGTCCGAAATGATGGTGAAAGCGCTGCGCGGGCGCGGCGTGCCGGTGGCGTATGTGCCGCTCGAGGGCGAAGGCCATGGCTTCCGCAGGGGCGAGAACATCGTGCGCACCCTGGAAGCGGAACTGTATTTTTACCAGCGCATGTTCGGCCTGCACGACGCGGCCGCGCCGGCGCAGGTCCACATCGATAATTTGCCGGAATAACCCTGAATGACCGACACCACCCTGCAGGCCGAGTTCGACGCGCTGGCGTTCCATGAAAAAATGATCCTGGCGCTGCTGGCGCTGATCGGCGAACCGACCGGCCGCACCGCCATCCTCGACCTGCTCAAGCATGCGCGCATCGAAAACGCCGATGGCAAGCGTTTTACCGTGCACACGCTGGACGACGCGCTGCAAAAGCTGGACCGCCTGGCCTTCACCAGCGTGGTGGTGGGACGTGGTCACGTGTGCAATCCCAAGCTGCGCTGGCCTGCCATCCGCGCGGCCATCGGCACCCATGCGCTGGACGACC
>JBEVMD010000072.1:0-6348 GCA_040508835.1 Duganella sp.
TTCCGGGATGCGCAGCGGCGCGCACGCCGTCGACGGCGCGCGCGGGAAATGCATGATGGTGATCCGCTGCTGGGGCAATGCGCACACTTCCCCGTGCGCGCATTGAAAAGAAGCGCCTGGGCGCTTCCACCTGTCTGGCCGGTATCCGGGCTGGCAAGCGTACCCGCCCCACCTTCCCATGCGCGTGCACAGTGGTGTCGGGGCGGAGAGTCGTCGGCGACGACGCTTGTTGACCGTTGCGGGGGCAGCACATGCGGGCTGGCGAACCAGCTTCATGTTTCCCGTTTAACTGCGCATCCGAATGAACGCGCGAGCACCAGAACGTGGAGGATTATACAAGTGTTTTGCCGGGCGGCTGCGCCAGGCTTTGCAGGATCGGACAGTCGGGACGGTCGTTGCCCTTGCAGCAGGCGGCGAGCATCTGCAGGGTGTCGCGCATTTCCGTCAGTTCGGCGATGCGCACATTGAGCGCATCGACATGCCCCAGCGCGATGCTCTTGACGTCGGCGCTGGCGCGCGCCTTGTTCTGCCACAGCGACAGCAGCTCGCGGATCTGCTCGAGCGAAAAGCCCAGTGACCGCGCGCGTTTTATAAAACGCAGCACGTGCAGGTCGTCCTCGCCGTACACGCGGTAACCGGCGTCGGTGCGGCGGCCCGGCGGAATCAGGGCGATGCTCTCGTAGTAGCGGATCATCTTGGCGGTGATGCCCGATGCGATGGCGGCCTGTCCGATGTTCATGGGGCGCCCCGTTTTGCGGGCTGCGTGGTGTCGGGCTTCCAGCGGCGCAGCAGCAGGGCGTTGCCGATCACGCTCACGGAGCTGAGCGCCATGGCGGCGCCGGCCACCACGGGATTGAGCAGGCCGCAGACGGCCAGCGGGATGCCCACCAGGTTGTAGATAAAGGCCCAGAACAGGTTCTGGCGGATCTTGCCATAGCTGCGGCGCGAGATGGCAATCGCTGCCGCCACCAGCGCCGGGTCGCCGCGCATCAGCGTGATGCCCGCCGCCTGCATCGCAACGTCGGTGCCGCTGCTCATGGCGATGCCCACGTCGGCGGCGGCCAGCGCCGGTGCGTCGTTGATGCCGTCGCCCACCATCGCCACGCAGCGTCCATCCGATCTGAGCGACGCGATGGTGGCCGCCTTATCGGCCGGCAGCATATTGGCGATCACGCGGTCGATGCCGAGCGCCGCGCCCACGTGGTCGGCGCTGCCCTGGTTGTCGCCGGTGAGCAGCACCGTGTCGATGCCCTGCGCGCGCAAGGCCTGCACGGCATCGCGCGCCTGCGGCTTGAGGCGGTCGCCAAAGGCGAGCAGGCCAAGCAGGCGTGGCGCCTGCGGCGTATCCGCAGCGCCGCCGATCCGCGCCAGCCACGAGATGGTCAATCCCTGTGCTTCCAGCTGGGCTGCCCGCGCCGCCAGCGCGCCGCGCTCGACGCCCTGTTCGTCCATCAGGCGCGTGCTGCCCAGCACCAGCCGCATGCCGTCGACGGTGGCCGCCACGCCGCGTCCGGGCAAGGCCGTGACGTCGGTGGTCACGACGTCGCTGGCCACGACGTCGCTATCCATAGCGCTTCTTGCCGGTGCGCCGTCCTGCGATGCGGCTTGCTGGAACTTGTGCAGCACCGCGCGCGCCAGCGCGTGTTCGCTGCCGCGCTGGATGGCGGCGGCCAGTCGCAGCAGGCGGTCGGCTTCGATGCCGTCGTCGGCCGGCTGCAGCGCTTCCAGCGACGGCTTGCCCTCGGTGAGGGTGCCGGTCTTGTCGAAGGCGACGATGGTGATGCGGTGCGCCAGTTCCAGCGCTTGCGCATCCTTGATCAGGATGCCGTACCGCGCCGCCACGCCGGTGCCGGCCATGATGGCGGCCGGCGTGGCCAGGCCCAGCGCGCACGGACAGGCGATCACCAGCACCGCCACGGCGTTGATCAGGGCGCGCTCGCCGTCGCCGGTGGCCAGCCACCAGCCGGCCAACGTGAGCAGCGCCAGCACCAGCACCACCGGCACGAAGACGGCGCTCACGCGATCGACCAGCTGCTGCACCGGCGCCTTGGCGGCCTGCGCATCCTCCACCAGCCGGATGATGCGCGCCAGCGTGCTCTCAGCGCCCACCGCCGTCACCCGCACCAGCAGCAGGCCTTCGCCGTTGACGGCGCCGCCGGTCACGCGGTCGCCCGGCGCGCGCGCGACGGGCAGGCTCTCGCCGGTGATCAGGGCTTCATCGACGTGGCTGGCGCCCTCCTCCACCGCGCCGTCGACGGCGATCCGTTCGCCGGGACGCACCACCACCAGCTCGCCCACGCGCACCTGGGCCAGCGGCACATCGCTATCGTGCCCGTCGCGCCGCACGCGCGCCGACTCGGGCCGCAACGCCTGCAAGGCCCGGATGGCCGACGCGGTCTGGCGCTTGGCGCGCGCTTCCAGCCATTTACCGAACAGCACCAGCGTGATCACCACCGCGGACGCTTCGAAATACAGGTGCGCCGCGGGGCCGCCGGCCAGCAGCAGGTACACGCTCAGGCCATAGGCCGCGCTCGTGCCCAGCGCCACCAGCAGATCCATATTGCCGCTGCCCGCGCGCGCGGCCTTCCAGCCCGCATGGTAGAAACGCGCGCCCAGCCAGAACTGCACCGGCGTGGCCAATAACCATTGCAGGCGGCCGTCGAGCATCGCGTGGCCGCCCGCCAGTGCGACCAGCATGGGCACGAGCAGCGGCAGCGACAGCAGCGCCGCCAGCAGCACCGCCCCGCCCCCGGTGCCGACGGCGGGGGCCGGCGCAGGCGCAAAGGCCGGCGCTTCGGGCAGCGCGTGGAAGCCGGCCTTGTCGACCGCGCGTTCGAGCGCCGCAAAGTCCACCGGCTGCGCGGATTCCACCCGCGCCATCTCGGTGGCCAGGTTGACGCTGACGCGGACCACGCCGGGCACGGCGGCCAGCACCCGCTCCACGCGTCCCACGCACGACGCACAGCTCATCCCCTCGATCTTGATCGACCGGGACACGGGAAGCGGAAGATGGGGTAGCGGCGGTGCAGAATGGCTCATGGGATACTCGGCTGGCAGTTGATCGCAACAGCATCAAGTATCCCACGATGGGAAGGTCAAGCGCTTTTTTTAGCGCACTTCGCAGTCGACCGCGTTTGCTTTGGGCGGGGTAGCGCTGGCGCCCGGGGTGCTGCTGTTGAAGACCGGCGGGGGCGCGAACTGCATGCCGGGATTGGCCGGAACGGCCACCGGCGGCACCGTGAAGCCGGGGGTATAGCCGAACTGGCCGGCGCTGAAATTGAGCGCACCGCCGCTGTTGGTCACGTGGATCATGCCGTCCAGTACCTGCACGTACAGGCCGGGCGCCCGGGCGCCGGACGCCGCCGGGGCGGGCGGCAAGTTCGGAACGCCTGACGGCAGCGCACCAGGCGGGGCGACGTATTCGGCGATAAAGGTCGTGCCGCGGATGCCGATGGTGGCGCCCGAGGTCTTCATCGAGAATTTTTCCTTGTTGCGCTTGCCGAGCAGGCCGGTGATCGACCGCAGGCCGCCCTTGACCAGGCTGAACGCCGCCTGGTCGCCTTCGGGCCTGGCGGCATCGAACGCGAATTGCTCGATCTTGAAGGTGGTGGCCGGCCGCAGCGTGATTTCGCTGTTGTCGATGAATTTCACCATGGCATAGGTGTTTTTCTCGGTGATCAGCGTGTCGCCGCTTTCCACTTCGGAGCGCAGCGACAGGATGCGCGCCGCGCCATCGGCCTTCCTGGCCATCAGCGGGCCGCTGAGCTGGACGATGGTGCCCGCCACCTGCGCCGCCCAGCCGGGGCCGGCCAGAGCGCACAGCACCACCAGCGCCAGCACGTGCCGCAGGCGGTTAATTGCAGTACATTTTTTGAACTGGACCATTTTCTTTTCCGCTATCGGGTGAGGTGGTGCTGCTGGCGCCAGGCGCCGGCTTGTCTTCTTTGGGACGCTGCTCGTTCGGGCCCGTGGCCGCTTCGCGCGGCGCGGCAGCCAGCAGTGTCTTGATGACTTCCGTGCCGGCCTGCTGCACCGGCTTGACCGGTTCGCTGGCGGTCGGCGGCGACAGCACCTGGCACAGCGCCGAATTGGGCGCGATGGTGCAGATATCCGCCGCTGGCGTTGGCGTCGGCGTTGGCGCTGGCGCTGGCGTCGGCGCTGGCGTCGGCGCTGGCGTTGGCGTGGGGACCGGCGACGGCACCGGTGTTGGCACGGGTGTCGGAACAGGTAGTGGTGCCGGTGTCGGCGTCGGCACCGGGACAGGTTCGGGCACCGGCGTTGGTACTGGTGCAGGTGCCGGTGTGGGAACCGGCGCTGGTACTGGGGTGGGCACCGGCGCCGGCACGGGCGCAGGCACCGGTACAGGTTCGGGCACCGGCGTCGGCACCGGGACCGGGACCGGCGCCGGTTCAGGCGTCGGCGTTGGCACGGGTACTGGTACCGGCACCGGTTCCGGCGTCGGCACCGGCGTTGGCGTCGGCACCGGGGTTGGCGTCGGCACCGGCGTCGGCGCAGGCACGCCGGTTCCCAGGTCGATCTTCGTGTAGCCGCCGCCCAGTCCCGCGATCACGCTGCCGCCCTGGATATCGAAGCCGCTGGACGTCAGCACCACCAGGCCGCCGGCCGCCGTGATCCGGGACGTGCCGGTGACCGTCATGGTCCGCGCCGCGTCGTAGGTCTGGCCGGCGTACAGCGCGATTCGGCCGATCTGGGAGCTTACCGCGCCATCGACGACCATCTGGCCGTCGTTGACGATGGTGACCGCACCGAGGTTCAGGCCTGCGTTGGCCTGCACCGCGCGCGTTACCGTCAGCGCCGGCGCGTGCGCCGTGTTGTTAAGGTTTTGGATATAGATCGGCGCCGTGCTGATGCCCGACGCGGTATTGACCACATCGAGCTGGGAGACGGTCGTCAGCAGCGCGGAGCCGTTGGTGCCCACGCCTTGCGTGGTGGTTGCGTTCAGGCGGTTGGCGGTGATGCGCCCGGCCGCGCTGCCGGTGGCGCTCAGCAGCGCGCCACGCACGGCAAGCGTCACGTCGCCGTCGCTGCCCACGCCGTCGATATCGTAGGCGCCGCTGCCGGCCAGGCGGGCAATGGACAGTTGGCCGTCGTTGGCAAACGCCAGGCTGTTGCCGGCGCCATGCTGCGCCACCGCCAGCCGGTCGACCCGGTTGCCGGCATCGGCCAGCGTGATGGCGCCGGTGTTGGCCACGGCCAGTTCCGTCACGTCGATGGCGCCGAGCTGGGTGACCGCGCCGCCGCTGCTCAATAACGCGATGCGGTTGGTAACGCTGCTGCGATCGGTGAGCGCGGCGCCGCCGTAGGTGATGCCGCCCACCGTGATGCCGGCCACGCCCAGCGCCGCGCTCTCGCTGCCGATGATCAAGGTCGGCACCTTGAGGTAGCGGATATTGTTGATCAACAGGCAGTTGCCGGCCACCGCGCAGCTGGCGCTGCCCACTTCCACGTGGTAGCCGCTGCCGGCCGGCCTGATGCTGGCCTGGTCGCCCGTCAGCTCCGCGCCCAGCGTGAGCGCATTGGTCGAGATATCGAAACGGCCCGCCTGCGCCTTGTCGTCCACCGTCACGGCGGCGCCGTTCAGCGCCAGCGTGCCGTTGAGTTTTAGTTCGCCGTTCAAGTGCACCAGGTCCGTGGTGGCGGAACCGAGCGTGAGGTTCTGGATACGGCTGCTGTTACCGGTCAGGTTGAGCGGACCGGTCACCTCCACCGTGTTGCCCTCGCTGGCGATGGTGGCGTCGAGATTGCGGATTTTGCGCAGCGTGACATCGCTCAGGGTCAGCGCATTGGCGCTGTTGGCATCCGCGCCGCCGCCGATGCTGACCATGCGCGCGGACGTGATGGCCAGCGACGCGCCGCTGCCGCTGCCGGCAATGGCGGCGTCGTTGCCGATGGTGAGTTGATCGGTGCGCAGGCGGATGTCGGCGCCGGAGACTTCGGCGTGATCGGCCACCGACATCCTGGCCGCCCCCAGTTGCAGCTGTCCCGTGGCGCTCACCGTGCCCACCAGATCGAGACCGTCGAGGGTATTGAGGCGCAGCATGCCCACGCCCGATGCCGTCAGCGCGTCGATGCGGTTGTACGCTTCCTCCAGCATCACGGTTCCGGGCGTGCTCACCGTGAGGTGCGTGGTGGACAGGATCGACTGCGGATTTTGCGTGATGCTGCCGCCCGCCGCCAGCGTGGCGGCGGCATGGACCCGCAGCCCTTCGCCGCCGATGGCCATGGCGCCGGCCGTGGTAAAGGCGAAATCGCCGGCGCTGGCGCCGCTGATGGAATCGACCGCGTTGGCGCCGGTCAGCGCCACCGTGCCGCCGTTGACCACCAGGT
>JBEVMD010000073.1:0-3576 GCA_040508835.1 Duganella sp.
GGGTCGCCGGCGCGGTCCATGACGCCCAGTAGAGCCTGACGGGACGCGGCGGCAACGCGATGAGCCGGGTGACGCTGTCCGCCGGCGGCTTGGCAGCGGGCGATGCGCGCGCCAGCGGCGGCGCCGGCCATGCCGGCGATTATTTCAACGAGGCCACCCGCGGGTCCGCCGAGGCCGTCCTGACGCTGCTGGGCGCGGGGGCGCAGGGCGGCGCGTATGCCGACGGCGGCGGCGCCACGGCCATCACCACCGTGACCACCACGGGCGCGCTGGGCGTCGACGTGCAAGCAGCCGCTCTCAGCCGTGACTACCACTTCTTTTATGGCGACGCCAGTGCGGCGCTGACGGTCGTCTCGGGCCTGGGGCCATCGGCAGCCGGCCAGGCAGCGGTGCGCGCGGTCGTCAGCGCCGAGAGCCTGCGCAACCAGGCCGCCGGCAACGTCAGTGCGCAGCTGGACATCCGGGCGTCCGGCGACATCGACGGCGCCAGCGGCGCGCGCTCCGGCAACGCCACCAACATCGGACGCTATTCGAATCCGGCCGGAACCGCCTCCGCCAGCGCCAGCGGCGTCACCAGCGGCAGCCACCGGGTCACGCTCAGCGCCAGCGCGCTGGCCGGCTCCCAGGAGTTTCTGGAATGGAGCAGGTCCTCGAACGCCGCTCCGGCGCTGGCCCGCGTGCTGGGCCAGTCGGGCACCGGCGCGGTCTCGGTGGCGGCAGCGGCGCAGGCGGGAAGCGGCGGGTTTTATTCCGAACCAGGCATGTACTATGGCGACGCCACCGCTGTCGCGCGCGCCGTCAACACCGCCTACGGCGGCATGGGCAAAGCGCAAGCCAGCGCGCAGGGCGGCACCGTGTCGGCGCTGGCGCAGGCGCAAGGCGTGGACCGCCGGGGCGCTGCGGTGCGGGTGGCCGGCAGCACCAGCGCCACCGCCGTCTCCGCGACCCAGGATTATGGCCTCGGTTCGTTCGCGATCACGGGTCGTGCGCTGGCCGCCAATTACCTCGACGCCGCGGCGGTGACGCTGGCTGGCGCGCTGGCTGGCATCGAGGTCGTCTCGCACGTGAGCGCGGCGCCGGACCGCGCCGGCATGGGCGCTGCCGGTGCTGTGGGCAGCGCCATCGGCACGCTGGCCGGCATCGGCATGCAGGGGTTCGGCGGCGGCGTAGGTCTGACCGATGAATCGGCCATGCTGGGCGCGACCGGGCAGTTCGAATTTTCCGCGGGCGGCGGCGAGCACCTGCTGGTGGGCCTGCTGTCGTCTTCGTTGACGGGCAATTTCAGCACGCTGGAACTGTCAATCACCAACAATGGCGTGGCGCTGTTCTCGCAACTGTTTACGTCGGCGGGCGACGCCTCGCTGTTCTTCAACGACCGCGTGCTGGACCTGGGCATCCTGGGCGGCGGCATGCAGGATGTCAGGATCACGTCGCACTATGGTTACATCGCGCCGGGCGCTTTTGCCTTCAGCTACGCCGTGGGCACCAGCGCCGTCTCGGCGGTGCCGGAAACGTCCACCTGGCTGATGCTGGTGCTGGGCCTGGGCGTGATGGCGGCTGGCGCGCGGGCGCGCCGGCAGGCATAGCACGGCGCGGAACGTCGCCTGACAGATGGCGGGTGGCTTATTGGCTTATTGGCTTACTGGCTTATTGGCGTGCTGCCGGCGTCAGCACCTGCAACGCCGCCGACACATACACGAGCGGCGCATTCCAGTTGATGGCGATCTCGTTGCTGGCGTACGAGCAGGCGTCGTCGAGGTAGGCGCGCGCGGGCAACGGCGACGCGTACTGCGCCCGGCAATCCTTCTGGTCCTCGCGGCCCGGCTGCGGGCCGCCCACCACAAAGCCCGGCACTGGCGCCGCGACGCCATCGGCCGCCGATGGCCGGTGGTGCGGATGCAGCGGCGGGCGTGCGCCGAAGCCGGTGACGAACGACCGGTCCACCGCATTGCGCCCGAGGATGTAATCGAAGTTGGCCTGCGCCGCGTCGAGGTACGCGCGCTTGCCGGTCAGCTGGTAGCCGTGCACCAGCACCATGGCCTGGTTCAGCACGACCGCATTGCTGCCCCATACATAATCCGCCGTCTGCATGGCGATGCCGTAGGCCGAGCGCTGGCGGACGGCAGCGAGCCGGGCCGACAAGCCATCGATGCGGCTGGCGATCAGCGCCTGGTCGGCAACCGGGTTCAAATGCCGGCGATGGCGCGCCAGCGACAGCCACGCCAGGCCCCCTACTTCGCCCCATGTCGGCACCGTGGCCTGGAGCGTGGGCGCCTGCATGGCCCGGTAATACGCGGCGTCGCCGGTGGTGATGAACAGCTCCGCAGCGGCCCACGCGAATTCGTCGCGCACATCGCGGTCGCCGTACTCGCCGGTCTGGATATCGGCCGGCTGCTTGTAATACACGTCCGGATTCGCGCCGGCCCAGCGCCAGGCCTGTTCGGCGGCGGTGCGCATGCGGGCAGCCATGCCGGGCAGCTGCTTGTCGTACGGCGCCAGCACGCGGCTGGCCGTGGCCATCACGGCGGCAAAATCGAGCGCCGCGGCGGTGGTCTTTTGCACCACGTAGCGCTGCTGGCGGGCCTGGGCCGGCATCACGTAGCCGTCGAAGCGCAGGTCGGTGAGCTTGTGATAGACGCCACCGTCGTTGGGGTCCTGCATGGTGAGCATCCATTCCAGGTTCCACAGCGTTTCGTTGAGCAGGTCGGGAATGCCGTTGCCGCTTTCGGGCATGTTCAGGACCTGCGCCTGGAAAAACGCCGGGTAGTCTTCCCACGCGGCCAGCAAGGTATAGGTGGCGATGCCGGAGTTGACGATGTACTTGTTGTAGTCGCCGGCGTCATACCATCCCTTGGGACTGGCAATGATGGTCCCGGCTGGCCGGGCGGCCGAAGCGGCCGACGCGTGCACCATCACGCTGGTGTCCGGGTGGCCGGCTGCGCGCGCATACACGCCCGCATGCCGCGCATCGAGCGCCATGCCGGCACGGTTGTAATAATAGGCGCGGATGGCGCCGGCGTTCACGGCCTGGTACGCGCCGGGCCCGACATCGAACGGCAGCGAGTCGGGCAGGCCCACCACGCGCAACCGGTAGCGGCCCGGCGCGGTGAGCGCAGAAAAATCGGCCAGCCGCACCGTGTCGCCGGAATCGGGCGAGGCCGCGGCTGCGCCCAGCGCGCCTTGCAGGACGACGGCGCCGCCGTCCCCGAGCACCGTGAAAGCGGCGGCGTCCGTTTGCGGCACCACCGCGACCTTGGCCGCACCGGACAGGAAGCCCAGCTGGTTGAGCTTGATGTCGGCGGCGGATACGCTGCTGGCGCCAAGGCAGGCGAAGGCGGCGGCCAGGTAGTGGCGGGAAGTTGGCATGGGTTGTCTCATGGTGGTTTTATGCGATGACTGGTTTCAGCGATCCGGCTGCGGCAGCGGCAGGAAGCGGGATGAAAACGATTTCACGATGATCGTCCATTTAGGAAGGCCAGTCAACCATGGCCGCCGGGGCGCACAGCCTTGCCCCGTCGGCGCTGGCGTGGCTGGCGAAACGACATAGGAAGGCCAGTCAACCATGGCCGCCGGGGC
>JBEVMD010000206.1:0-13309 GCA_040508835.1 Duganella sp.
ATGCCGCTTTGTCGCGCCTGCTTGAGCAGGCGCGGCAGTTGCACGCTGTCGCGCGGCAACGCGCCGTGGCCGTAGATCAGCGTATTGCACAGCACTGCCGAACGGACGCCCTGGTCGGCGGCGGCCAGCACCAGCCTGTCGATGGCCACGCGCGCGGCCTTGTCGGCAGTCGGTTCCGGTAGCTGGTCTTCGTAATAGATGTTGTCGGTACCAAGGCCGCCGGACGCGTCGCCCACGATGCTCGAACCGCTCGTGTGCAGGAACGGCTTGCCCGATCCGGCCAGACCTTCGATGATCGCTTCCACGGCCGCGCGGTTGTCGCTGCTGGCCGCATTGATCACGGCGTCCGCCGCGCGGGCCTCTGCCACCAGCAGGTCGTGGTCGGCCAGCGTGCCGACGATGCCGGTGACGCCGATCCTGGCCACTTCCGCCACCTGCTCGGGATGGCGGACCAGGCCCACGACTGCGTGACCGGCCTTGACCAGTCCTGCCGCGATCGAGCCGCCGATAAAACCTGCTGCGCCGGTGATGAATATTTTCATGCTGTGCTCCTGGAGGGGTAGGGAAGCGCCCAGTATGGACGCGCCGCCGCTGCGCACCAAGACGGCGCGGGGCAAAGCACTTTTGTTGCAGCCGCAATAGTGGCGCATTTTGGTGCGCCTGCACCGCCGTGGTGCGCGCGATGCGGGAAACCGTTGTCCAGGGCTGGCACACGACTTGCATAGGACACTACATTATTTTATTGCCTGAACTGAGGCTAATTCCCCATGCCGGATTGTTATGCCTGACTGCACCGCCCCGAGGGACGTCGACCACCATGCCGCCGCCGATGCCGGCGCGTGGCAGGCCGCCCTCACGCTCGGCTTCGCGGACGATGACGGCACCACGCGCCTGTACAACAACCGCCACCACGGTCCGCTGCGGGTGCAGAAAGCGCTGTACCCGGAAGACCGCAAGGTATGCCACGCCATCATCGTCCATCCGCCGGGCGGGGTGGTGGGCGGCGACCAGCTGGCCATCGACATCGGCGTGGGCGATTACGGGCACGCGTGCATCACCACGCCCGGCGCCGCCAAGTGGTACCAGGCCAACGGCAAGCGCTCGCGCCAGACCGTGCACCTGCACGTCAACGAACACGCGGCGCTCGAATGGCTGCCGCAGGAAACCATTTTTTTCGACACGGCCGACGTCGCGCTCGACCACCACGTGGAGCTGGCGGCCGGCGCCACCTACATCGGCTGCGAGATCCTGTGCATGGGACGGCGCGGCTCGGGCGAAGTCTTCCACAGCGGCACGATCACGCAGCGCAGCAGCATCCGCCGCGAGGGCAAGCTGCTGTGGTGGGAGCAGGGCGCCATGCTGGGCGGACGGCTGGCCAGCCCGCTGGCGCTCGATGGCCGCACCGTGTGCGCGACGCTGATCGCGGCCGGCAAGCCGCTGCCCGCTGCGCAGCTGAACCAGCTGCTGGCCGACATCCGCGCCGACGCCGCCGGTGATGCCGCCCAAAGCGGCGATCACGACTTCGGCGTCACCCACACCAAGGGCGTGCTGGTGGCGCGCCACCTGGGCGACGACAGCGAAACGGCGCGCCGCCTGATGCTCAACGTGTGGCGTCGCCTGCGGCCGCACCTGCTGGCGCGCGACGCGGTCACGCCGCGCATCTGGCAAACCTGAACTGGACATACCATGGAACTGACTCCAAGAGAAAAAGACAAGCTGCTCATTTTCACCGCCGGCATCGTGGCCGAACGGCGCCTGGCGCGCGGGTTGAAACTCAATTATCCCGAGGCGGTGGCGCTGATCACGTGCGCCATCATGGAAGGTGCGCGCGACGGCAAGACCGTGGCGCAGCTGATGTCCGAAGGGCAGACCATCCTGTCGCGCCAGGACGTCATGGACGGCATCCCCGAAATGATCCCGGACATCCAGGTGGAAGCCACTTTCCCCGACGGCAGCAAGCTCGTTACGGTTCATAACCCCATACCCTGAAAGAGGAGATCACTATGATTCCCGGTGAATATCGACTCACGGAAGGTGAGATCGGACTCAATGAAGGTCGCGAGACCATCACGGTGGTGGTGACCAACCAGGGCGACCGCCCGGTGCAGGTTGGCTCCCACTTCCATTTTTTTGAAGTGAACACGGAGCTCAAGTTCGAGCGCTGGAAAGCCTACGGCAAGCGCCTCAACATCGCTGCCGGCACTGCCGTGCGGTTCGAACCGGGCCAGCAGCGCACGGTCGAACTGGTGATGGTGTCCGGCGACCTGGAAGTCTTCGGCTTCAGCGGCAAAGTCATGGGCAAGCTCAATCCCAATCCTCCAAAAGATTAATCGCTGACAAAGGCTGACATGGCTACAATCTCGCGCCGCGCCTACGCGGAGATGTTCGGTCCCACCACGGGTGACCGCATCCGGCTGGCGGACACCGAACTGTTTATCGAAATCGAACACGATTACGCCATCTACGGCGAGGAAGTCAAATTCGGCGGCGGCAAAGTGATCCGCGACGGCATGGGCCAGTCGCAGCGCTGCCGCACCGACCCGCTGGTGATGGACACCGTGATCACCAACGCCGTCATCATCGACCACTGGGGCATCGTCAAGGCCGACATCGGCATCCGCGACGGCATGATCGCCGCCATCGGCAAGGCCGGCAACCCGGACATCCAGCCCGGCGTGACGATGATCATCGCCGCCGCCACCGAGATCATCGCCGGCGAAGGCAAGATCGTCACCGCCGGCGGCGTCGATACCCACATCCACTTCATCTGCCCGCAACAGATCGAGGAAGCGTTGATGAGCGGCGTGACCACCATGATCGGCGGCGGCACGGGGCCTTCGGCCGGCACGTCGGCCACTACCTGCACCCCCGGACCGTGGCACCTGCACGCGATGCTGCAGGCGGCCGATGCGTTCCCGATGAACCTCGGCTTCCTCGGCAAGGGCAACGTGAGCCTGCCAGGGCCGCTGCAGGAGCAGGTGCGCGCCGGCGCCATCGGCCTCAAACTGCACGAGGACTGGGGCAGCACGCCAGCGGCCATCGACAACTGCCTGACGGTGGCCGACGAGATGGACGTGCAGGTGGCAATCCACAGCGACACTCTCAACGAAGGCGGCTACCTGGCGGACACCATTGCCGCCTTCAAGGACCGCACCATCCACACCTTCCACACCGAAGGCGCGGGCGGCGGCCATGCGCCCGACATCATCGCCGCGGTCGGCGAATCCAATGTGCTGCCGTCCTCCACCAATCCCACCCGGCCGTTCACCGTCAACACGCTCGACGAACACCTGGACATGCTGATGGTGTGCCACCACCTCGATCCGGCGATTGTCGAAGACGTGGCGTTTGCCGAATCGCGCATCCGCCGCGAAACCATCGCCGCCGAGGACATCCTGCACGACATCGGCGCCATCTCGATGATGTCGTCCGATTCGCAGGCCATGGGCCGCGTGGGCGAGGTGGTGCTGCGCACCTGGCAGACCGCGCACAAGATGAAGGTGCAGCGCGGAGCGCTGCCGCAGGATTCGTCGGCCAACGACAACTTCCGCGTCAAGCGCTATATCGCCAAGTACACGATCAATCCGGCCATTACGCACGGCATTTCGCACGCGGTGGGTTCCGTCGAAGCGGGCAAGATCGCCGACCTTGTGCTGTGGAAGCCGGCCTTCTTCGGCGTCAAGCCGTCCACCATCATCAAGGGTGGCATGATCGCGGCCGCGCCCATGGGCGATCCGAATGCATCGATCCCCACGCCGCAGCCGGTGCACTACCGGATGATGTTCGGCGCCTTTGGCGGCGGCCTGAAAAAGTCGTTCACGTTCGTGTCGCAGTCGGCATATGACGACGACATCGGCGCGCAGCTCAAACTGAACAAGACGCTGATCGTGGCGAAAAACATGCGCGCCTTGCGCAAGTCCGACATGGTCCACAATGGCCTGGCGCCGAAGATGGACGTCAATCCCGAAACCTATGAAGTGCGCGCCAATGGCGAACTGCTGGTGTGCAAAGCGGCCAGCGTGCTGCCGATGGCGCAGCGCTACTTCCTGTTCTAGAACGATATGCAGACCTTTCATACGAAAATCTCGCCGGCCGATGCCGGTTCCGCCCCCGTCGCTGCGCGCCTGGTGCTGCCTTACGAACTGCGCGAAAAATGCCGCCTGCGCGCCACGCTCGATACGGGCGAGGACGTGGCCGTGTTCACCACGCGCGGCACCGTGCTGCGTGACGGCGACCTGTTGACGGGCGAAGACCGGCGCGTGATTGCCGTGGTGGCCGCGCCCGAGCCCACCTACAAGGTGACGTGCCTCGATGCGCACACGCTGCTGCGCTGCGCTTTCCATCTGGGTAACCGCCACACGCAGGCGCAGGTGGGCGACGGCTTTCTGCGCATCCGCGCCGATGCGGTGCTCAAGGAAATGCTGGCGGGGCTGGGGGCGGTGGTCGTCGAAGAGCAGGCCGCGTTCGAGCCGGAGTCCGGCGCGTATGGCGGCGGCCACGGTCACCACCACGACAACCATCCGCTGGCGCCGATTCCCGTGCGGCAGAAAATCCACCGGCCCGGTGACGCCAATTGATGGCCGTGGCCCCGTCATCCTCGCGCACGCGCGGATCCATGGACCGCGTGCGTTTTAGCTCAGCATGGATGCCCGCCTGCGCGGGGATGCCGGTTTTACTGGTAACGATGCAAAAGACGCTACAGTTACCGGTGCAGACGACCCGGCAACCGGAGGCCTGATGCAAGCGTCCGCACTGCTCAACCTGCTGCAATTTGCCAGCCCCGCTTTGCCCATCGGCGCCTACAGCTATTCGCAGGGCCTGGAAGCGGCGCTGGAATTGGGTGTCGTGCATAACGCCGGTACGGCGCGCGCCTGGATCCTGCGCCACCTGCACGAAGTGGTGGCGCAGTGGGAGGCGCCCGTCACCTGGCGCCTGATGGATGCCTGGTCGCGGCGCGACTGGCAGGCGGTGGACGACTGGAGCGAGCGTTTCATCGCGTCGCGCGACAGCGCGGAATTTCGCGCCGAGACCATCCAGATGGGCTACTCGCTCACCAAACTGGTGGCCGAACTCGATATCCTCGACGCCGATGTCAAAGCGCACCTGCAGCGCGAGCCGGAAGTGGCGCTGCCCACGGCGTTCGCGTGCGCCGTGGCGGCCCTGAAGATTCCGCACGATGCGGCGCTGCTGGCCATGCTGTTCGCGTGGGCCGAAAACCAGGTGCTGGTGTGCGTGAAATCCGTGCCCTTGGGGCAGGTGGCGGGGCAGCGCATGCTGCTGTCGCTGCGCGCCGATCTCGAGGCGGCCGTACGTCATGCGCAGTCAGTGTCCGACGACGACATGAGCAACTGGGCGCCCGGCCTGTCGCTGCTGTCGATGCAGCATGAAGTGCAGTACAGCCGGCTGTACCGATCCTGATCAAACAAAAAACGAGATAAACGATATGACTCAATTAACTTCCAATCCCCTGCGCGTTGGCATCGGCGGCCCGGTCGGCTCCGGCAAGACGGCGCTGTGCGAAATGCTGTGCAAGGGCATGCGCGACCACTACGACATGGCCGTCATCACCAACGACATCTACACCAAGGAAGACATGGAAATCCTGCTGCGCGCCGACGCGCTGCCGGCCGAACGGTTGATAGGCGTGGAAACGGGCGGGTGTCCGCACACGGCCATCCGCGAAGATGCCTCGATCAACCTGGAAGCGATCGCCCGCATGCAGGCGGACTTTCCCAACCTGGACCTGATCCTGGTCGAATCGGGCGGCGACAACCTGGCCGCCACCTTCAGTCCCGAGCTGTCGGACCTGACCATCTACGTGATCGACGTGGCCGGCGGCGAAAAGATTCCGCGCAAGGGCGGCCCCGGCATCACCCGCTCGGACCTTTTAATCATCAACAAGACCGACCTGGCGCCGCACGTGGGCGCGGACCTCGACGTGATGGCGCGCGACGCCAAACAGCAGCGCGGCAGCCGGCCGTTCATCTTCACCAACCTGCGCAGCGGCGACGGCGTCGCTGCCGTCATCGATTTTATTCGCGAACAAGGCCTGCTGGGCCAAACCCCCCACTAGAACAGGAGTTTCAATGAACCGCATTTTCAGGCTACTCGTCCCTGCCGCAGCACTGGCGCTGGCCAGCACGGCCGCCGTTGCCCACCCGCAGGCCGGCGCGCACGCGCACAGCTTCCTCGACGGCTTCGCGCACCCGTTCACGGGCATCGACCACCTGCTGGCCATGGTGGCGGTGGGCGCCTGGAGCGCGCGCCAGTTCAATGCGCAGTGGCTGCCGCCGACGTTCATCGGCATGGTGATGGTGGGGATGTGGTCCGGTGCGGCCGGGCTGACGCTTCCCGGCCTGGAGACGGGCATCGCGCTGACGGTGGCCGTCATGGGCCTGCTGATCGCCCTGGCGGCGCGCCTGCCGGCGGCGGGCGGTGCGGCGCTGGTGGGCGCGTTCGCGCTCCTGCATGGCAATGCGCACGGCCTGGAGCTGCCGGCGGCATCGAGCGCCTTCGGCTTGCTGGCGGCCAGCACGCTGCTGGTGTACGGCGGCCGCCTGCTCGGGCGCGTAGGCCCGGCGCTGGCGCTCAAATGCGTCGGCGCGGCAATCGCCGCCACCGGCCTGGTGCTCGCTGCGGCGCTTTAACCCGCGCGGCCAGGCAGGAGCTGACCCCGTGCGGGGTCAGTCCCCACGTGGTGCGGCTGGCATCGTGACGCCATCCGCTTGCGGGTCAGGCGCGCGGCGTGGCGCGGCGCTCGCCCAGGATGATGGGCGCGGCGTTTTCGGGATGCAGTCCCTGGTGGCCTTCGAGCACGGCGCGGATGGCCGCCATGTCGGCAGCCTGGTCGCCCGTCAGCACCACCTGGTCGGTCAGGCTCAGAGTTTTGCTGGGGTAATCCATGTACACCAGCACCAGCGGCACTTGCGCTTCCATGGCCAGGTGATAAAAACCGCTCTTCCAGTTGGGGCGGTACGCGCGCGTGCCTTCGGGCGTGATGCCTACCCAGTAAAAATCGGCGGCGTTCATGCGTTCGGCCTGCGCCTTGCTGGTGCCTTGCGGCGCGCCGCGCTGTACCGGTTCGCCGCCGAGCCAGCGGAACCATGGTCCCAGCGGCGACTTGAACAGCGAGTCCTTGGCCAGAAAGCGGAACGGCACGTCCAGCGCCCATTTGCCGAGCAGGCCGATCGGAAAATCCCAGTTCGACGTGTGCGGATAGATCACGGCGATGCCGCGCGGGCCGGGCAAGGGGCGGAACAGCAGGCGCCAGCCGAAAAAGTTCAGCGCCCGCAGCGCCAGTCGCTGGCGCAGCTTCGGTAGCGCGCCCGGTTTTTGCTCAAATTCGCTCATGTCGTTCACCCTGATTTGATTTATTTATACTCTTGACATGGCGACATCTTCCTCGTCAAAAAACTCGGCGCATTCTATCTGGCGACCGGAAGAGGGGCAAGCGATTCATCCTTTCGCAGGGGGCGGGCGAAAAAAAGCCGGGTTCGCGCGTCGCGTACCCGGCCCTTGAGACAGTGGTGATGCGGTCAGCGCCGGCGCCGCAGTGCGACTCCCATGAGCCCGAGTCCGGCGACGAGCATGGCGTACGTCTCCGGCTCGGGCACTGCGCCCACCTCGCTGATGCGCAGCCGGTAGTTGCCGTTGCCCCGGTACTCGGTCAGCGCGAACGTGCCCAGCGTAAAGACGGGATCGCGCTCGGGGCCCGTGTACAGCTGCGGACCGTCCGCGACCGCCAGCGCGACACCATTGTAAAAGTCGAGGATGGCCAGTCCGCCGCCCACGTCGTCGTGATAGAAAATCACGTCCGCCACGCCGAACAGCGTATCGGGAAAGCCTGGCGTATCCCAGATGGTGAACGAAATGCCGTCACGCACCTCGTTGGGCCGGACCGAGGAATCGAGTTGCCAGCTGGCCGCGTAGGCGCCGGTCAGATCGAATTGATACAGCGCTGCGTGGGCCACGCTGCTACAGAGCAGCGATACCACGGCACACGCGTGCAACATCACGTGTTTCAGTTTCATGGAGCAATCCCTTTATATATTGATATTGGTTGGTCTTGGCTACGGGAAAAACGCCGCGATCACCCTTTGCTCGCGGCGTTGTCAATAATATCATTGACTAACTGCAACCAACATCAATACCTGCCAACATTGTTGTTATTTGGATATGCTCCCGCAGCGCTTACGCCAGCGCCGGGTAGTCGGTATAGCCTTCCTCGGAAGCGCCGTAGAACGTGGCCGCGTTCCAGGCGTTGAGCGGCGCTGCCGTCTGCAGGCGGCGCGGCAGGTCGGGGTTGGAGATGAAATCCTTGCCGAACGCGACCGCATCGGCCGTGCCGTGATCGAGCATCTGCTGGGCGGCTTCTCCGCTCAGGCTTTCGTTGGCGATGTACACGCCGCCAAAGGCCTGCTTCAAGAGCGGACCCAGGCTGTCTTCGCCCACGGCTTCGCGCGCGCAGATGAACGCGATCTTGCGCCGGCCCAGTTCGCGGGCCACGTAGCCGAAGGTGGCGGCCGGGTCGGAGTCGCCCATGTCGTGCGAATCGCGGCGCGGCGCCAGGTGCATGCCCACGCGGTCGGCGCCCCAGACGGCGATACAGGCGTCGGTCACTTCCAGCATCAGGCGGGCGCGGTTGTCGATCGGGCCGCCGTAGTTGTCGGTGCGCTGGTTGGTTTTGTCTTGCAGGAACTGGTCGAGCAGGTAGCCGTTGGCGCCGTGGACTTCCACGCCGTCAAAACCCGCTGCCTTGGCGTTTTCCGCCGCTTTTTTGTAAGCGGCCACGACGCCGGCCAGTTCTTCGGTGTCCAGCGCGCGCGGCACGGCGTACGGGCGTTGCGGGCGCAGCAGGCTGACGTGGCCCTCGGCGGCGATAGCCGATGGCGCCACCGGCAGTTCGCCGTCCAGCAGGCTAGGATCGGAGATGCGGCCCACGTGCCACAGCTGGGCAAAGATCACGCCGCCGGCCCGGTGCACGGCAGCCGTGACCAGTTTCCAGCCTTCCACCTGCTCGTCGGACCACAGGCCCGGCGTGTCGGCATAGCCCACGCCCTGCGGCGTGACCGAGGTCGCTTCGCTCAGGATCAGGCCGGCGCTGGCGCGCTGCTCGTAGTACCTGGCCATCAGGGCGTTCGGCACGCGGCCGCCGCCCGTGGCGCGGGCGCGCGTGAGGGGCGCCATGACGATGCGGTTTTTCAGGGTGAGGTCGCCGATGGTGATCGGATCGAAAAGAGTAGGCATGCTGTTCCTTAAAGAGTCATCTGGTTAATAAAGGCCGTGATGGTGGCTTCATTGCGTTTGAAATAATTCCATTGGCCGACGCGGTGCGACGTGATCAGCCCTGCCTTGAGCAAGATGGCCAGGTGGGCCGACACCGTCGACTGCGACAGTCCCGCGCGCTGGTCGATCTTGCCCGCGCACACGCCATAGCTGAGCGGATGGTCCTGGTCGGCAAAATACTGTTCGGGGTTCTTGAGCCAGGCCAGGATCTGGCGCCGGGTGGGATTGGCCAAGGCTTTGTGGATCGCGTCGATGTCCATGGTGGGTTCCTGCAAAACATGGAATCATGGTGGACGAGAAGATGTATCGTCTTTTTCCGATTCCAATATCGTCATCTTACGATATAAATCGGGAACGTGCAGGCGCCCGCGCAAAACCGGCGGGCGCCCGTGACCGCCACGGTTTATTGCTGGACGATAAAGCCCCGGTTGCTGGCGCCCGTCTGCGCCAGGCTCGCTTGCAGGCCGCTGCCGGCCTGGGTGACGACTGCCTGGCTGGGCAGGTCGGTGGCCGTCGACCGGCCCGCGCCCGCCTGGACCAGCGATACAGTGTTGCGGTTGCCGAGCTGGACGATGGTGTAGTCCGTGTCCGCACCGCGCTGTGCGGCCGTGGCAGCGTGGCGTTCGCCCGTCTGGGTGAGGGTGCCATTGGCCCGCTCGGCCGTGCTGCGGTTGGCGGCCAGGTTGTCCGCCCCCTGCTGGGTGATGCGGTAGCTGCTGTTGCTGGTGCCATTGGTGGTGGCGATAGCGCGGTTGCGCTCGCCAAGCTGGGCGATCTCCTGCGACGTGTATATCGCGTCGGCCTGCTGCATGGTTGCGTCGTTGGTCACGCCTTCCTGGCGCGAGTCGTTGGTCGAGAAGCCGTTGTGACGGTTGACCACGGCAAGGGTGTTGCCATCGCCGGTCTGCACCGCCGTAAAGCCGTTGGCAAGCGTCTCGGCCGCATCGCCATCGACCTGGTTGCGCGCGCCCGACTGCGCCACCCGTATCACCGTCTCGTACGCTTCCACCTGCCGTACCGCGCTGACATTGGCGGCGCCGGACTGCACCTGGTCGGCGATCGTGTGCCAGCCGCCGCGCTGGGTGACGGCGGCGCGGTTGGCGTCGCCCGACTGGTCGATCCAGGCGCGCAGATCCGGGGCGTCGATCTGCGTGATGCCGCCGGTCTGGCTGGCCGGGTCGCCGGCCATGTTGTTGGTGCCGCGTTGCACGATCTCGGCAATGACGTCGCCGGTGTTGACCTGCCCGATGAACGACCGGTTGCCGGACCCGGTCTGGGCGATGCTGGCGCTGCTGCCGTCCTGGGCAGCGCACAGTGCGCAGGCGAACGTGGAAGCGAGCAGTACGGCGCTGGCGGCGGGGGATACGCGTTTCATGATGACTCCCTGGTGATGATACCGATGGTGGTGAAGGTGATGATGGTGTCGAGGATGGTGGTGCTGGCTGACGGCGCCACTGCGCCAGGCGGCGTGAAAGCGGCGTTTCATGATCGTGCTTCCGGCGCAGGGCAGTGCAGGCAGGGAACCCCCTGGCAGGGGCTCCCTGGACTGACGACGGGCGATTAACGTTGTACGATGGTGGCCCGGTTGTTGCCGCCCGTTTGGGTGAGGGCGGCAGTGGCGTTATTGGTCATTTGCATGATCATGGCCACGTTCGGTTGGCCGGCAGTGGCTGCAATGCCGGTCTGGGTGATGGTAGCGTTGTTCAGGTTGCCGACTTGGCGGATCTCCGATTCGTTGAAGTTCTGGGTTTTGGTGACGGTGGCCAGGTTGTTGTTACCGGTTTGCACCACGGTCGAAGCGTTGCGCATGCCGCTGTTGCTGACATTGGCGCGGTTGTCCATGCCGGTCTGGTTGACCGTCATGGTTTGCGTGTCGCGGGCGTTGTTCTGCACCACGTTGGCCTGGTTGCGCATGCCATTTTGGTAAATGGTCGGGTTCGAGTAGTAGTCCTGCAACTGCGTCACGTTGGCCACGTTGGCCGTGCCTTGTTGCTCGACCACAGGTGCGCTGTTGCCCACGCGCTCTTGCTTGACCGTCAGCGTGTTGTCGGTGCCCACTTGCCGGGTCGTGACCGTGCTCGGCGTGACCTGGTATTGCGAGAACTCGGCAATGTTGCGGGTACCGTCCTGACGGGCCGTGATGTTGACCTGGCTCGACGCTTCCTGCTCGCTGACCACTTCGTTGTAATTGCCGATCTGCGTGAACGCTGCAGTACCGTTCTGCACGTTATCCTGGCTGACGCTGGCCTGGTTGGCGTTGCCGTTCTGGTTGATGGTGCCGGTCACGTAGCGCGAATTGACTTGCATGATGCCCGGCGCGCCGGCCGCAGTACCGGCGATGTTGCCAACGCCGTTTTGCGTGATGGTGGCCACGGCATCTTGCGCAGAGCTCATCTGTTCGATGCGCGCCTGGTTGTCCGATCCGGTCTGGACCAGTTCGGCCCGGTTGTTCTGGGCCGATGCCGCTTGCATGGCGCCAAAGCTCAGTGCTGCGGCGATGGCGGTGGAAATCAGGGTATTTCTCATGACAGTCTCCTAGTGGGTGGGTACTACGGGGTAAAAACCGGGTTGGTGTCGGCGGCAGAAGCCGCCGGCGGGGTAACGGCAGCGGCGACGGGGGCAGCGAGTGCGGCCTGGTCGGCCGCATAGCGCTGGATCACCGGATGGGTCCATTGCTGGTCGTCGGCCAGCGCCCATTGCTGGTCGCGCACGCCTTGCACGATCAGGTGCGCCAGCGCGGCGGCAATCGCCTCGCTCACGCACAGCTGGGTCGGTTCGTTGCGCGTCATGCCGCCTTCCACTTCCACCAGGTCCTTGACGCTGACGAACTTGAACACGCTGGGATGCAGTTCGTACGAATAAATGGTCTTGGTGGTGGAAATGCTTTGCAGGATCTGGCCGCCGCGGATATCGACCGTGCGCAGGTTGACCGTCACCTGGTCCACGCGGTATTGCGACGACATGCCGATGCCGAGAAACCGCGCGCCCGCGCCGCCGGTGCGCACATTGCTTTCGAACGCGACGATGCCGCCTTCGATCAGCACCGACGCGGCCAGCAGCGGCGGGATCTGCACGGCCGGCGCATCGGCCGGCTGCGGCATTTCCAGCGCACGCACGATCTTGCGCTCGGTGAGCAGGTTCTGCAGGTTTTCGCGCTCGACGGGCACGAACCAGCCCGACTCCTTGAGCGACTTGATCAGCATGGACGACGCGCCCTGGGTGACGGCCGTGGAAAACGAGCTGTCCGGCGACGCCTTGTACTGGCCGGTCTGGTCGCGGATGCCGTACACGGCCACCGCGATCTTGCCCTTGGGCGGCGGCAGCTGGCGCAGGTCGCGGCTGGCGGCCGTGGCGGTCGTGAGGGTGGCCTGTTCGCGCACTTCGGCTGGCGGGTGCGTGACCGCGCAACCGCTGGCGGTCAGCATCAGCAGCGCGGCGGCCACGGCGCCGGCCAGCGGCGCGGCATGGCGGCGCGGCGTCATTGCGACACCTCGAACGACGTCGAACCGCCGGTGGTCTTGTCCACCGTGGTGATGCGCAGGATGCCGCCGCCGAGGTCGATCACGGTGATGGTGAAGTTGGCGGTCTGGAAGGTGCCGGGCAGCAGCTTGCCGTCGGCACCGGTCAGCTTGGACGTGGCGGCCGCCGCCAGCTGGCTCAGGACCGTGCGCTCGAGCGTCTGGTTGAACTGCGCCAGCGGCGACTGGTCCAGCAGCGACGCGCCGAGGCCCTTGTCGACATGCTTGTTGGTGGCAGTGGCCAGCGCCAGCAGGTGCTGGCCGTTGGCGGGATAGCCGCCGAACGACGGGTTCACCGGTTGATACACGAGTTCGGTGGCGCCGGCGCCCGTGAGATGGACCGCGCCGGCAAGCAGTGCCAGCAGCAGGCCGGTGCGTAGGGGAGTGGACATGATGGTCTCCTGTATCGTTATGGGTGTGTAAAACGCGAACTCAGAACTCGTCCCGCGCCAGGTCGGCGTCGCGGATCATCTGGCGTTCGGCGTCGGTGCGCAGCACGGTGGCCC
>JBEVMD010000215.1:0-5477 GCA_040508835.1 Duganella sp.
CGCCCAGGGCGAGCACACGCGCCTGATCGCGGTGGACGAAGTGATTTATTTCCAGAGCAATGACAAATATACGAGCGTGATGCTGGCGGACGGCGAGTGCCTGATCCGCACGCCGATCAGCAAACTGCGCGAACAGCTCGACGGCCAGCGGTTCTGGCAGATCCACCGCAGCGTGATCGTGGCGGCGCGGCACGTGGCCGGCACGCGCCAGGATTTTCGCGGCAGGTTGCTGGTGCAGCTGAAGGACCGCACCGAGCAGCTGGTGGTGAGCCGGAACTACGTGGACCTGTTCCGGCAGATGTAAGCCGGTGCGGTTGCCGGTCAGACGATAACCGGCGTCACCTTGGCGGCCGCCTCCTTGGCGCGGGCGCGCGCGGTGTCGGTGTCGTCGGCCGTGGCCAGCGCCACGCCCATGCGGCGGCGGGCAAACGACTCCGGCTTGCCGAACAGGCGGATGTCGGCGCCCGGCACGCGCAGCGCATCGGCCACGCCTTCGAAAGCGATGCCGGCCGCATCGTGCCGGCCGTAAATCACGGCCGAGGCGCCGGGCGCGCGCAGCGCCACGTTCACGGGCAGGCCCAGGATGGCGCGCGCGTGGATGTCGAATTCGCTCTGCACCTGGGTGGCCATGGTGACCATGCCGGTGTCGTGCGGGCGCGGGCTCACTTCCGAGAACCACACCATGTCGTCCTTGACGAACAGCTCCACGCCGAACAGGCCCAGGCCGCCGAGGTCGCCCGTGACCTTGGCGGCGATGTCCTGGGCGCGCGCCAGCGCCTGCGGATGCATGCGGCACGGCTGCCACGATTCCACGTAGTCGCCCTGCACCTGCACGTGGCCGATCGGCTCGCAGAACTGCGTGTCGACCTGGCCGTCCGCGCCCAGCGAGCGCACCGTCAGCAGCGTGATTTCATAGTCGAAGTCGATAAAACCTTCGACGATCACGCGGCCCGCGTCCACCCGGCTGCCGGCGGCCGCATGGTCCCAGGCGGCCTTGACTTCGGCCACGCTGTCGATCTTCGACTGACCCTTGCCCGATGACGACATGACCGGCTTGATCACGCACGGAAAACCGATTTGGGCGGTGGCCGCTTCCAGCTCGGCCAGGCTGCTGGCAAAGCGGTACGGCGAGGTTGCCAGGCCCAGCGTTTCGGCGGCCAGCACGCGGATGCCTTCGCGGTTCATGGTGAGCTGGGCGGCGCGCGCGGTGGGGATGCAGGTGATCTTGCCGGCCGCTTCCAGCTGCGCCAGCGTGTCGGTGGCGATGGCTTCGATCTCCGGCACGATCAGGTCGGGCTGCTCGCGGTCGATCAGCGCGGCCAGCGCCGCGCCGTCGGTCATGTCGATGACGTGGGCGCGGTGCGCAACCTGGTGGCCCGGCGCGTTCGGATAACGGTCGACGGCAATCACTTCCACGCCCAGGCGTTGCAGGGCGATGATGACTTCCTTGCCCAGCTCGCCGGAGCCGAGCAGCATGACACGGGTGGCGGAAGGGGACAGGGGCGTGCCGAGGATGCGTGCAGTGTTCATGGTGTATGCGGTAAAAATGAAAAGATCAGAACGAGTAGACCAGCGTGACCGAGGTCTGGGTATCGGTTTTCTTCTTGTCGTCGGGAACGCTGGTATCGTTACGCACGCTGAAGGCGGCCTTCATCTGCATGGTGGTGTTGATCTTGGCGCTGAGCGACGTTTCGGCCTGCGAGTGGGTGTTGTCGGTGCCCCGTTCCACGGTGACCAGCTGGGTGAACAGCGCCGATTCGCTCACGCGCCATTTCAGGCTGCCGGCCGCGCGCACGGTCAGGCCGTTCTCGGTTTCGCCGGTGGAGCGCTCGCCGCGGAAGTAGCCGGGACCGAGCTCGCCGTCCAGGGTCAGCGTATCCGCCTCGTACAGCCGCGTTCCGTAACCGACGCCAACCGTGGAGTAGTTGGTGTACGCGCCGAACTTATCGTTGACGTGGGTGGCCAGCGCGAACAGGCGATCGTTGTTTTGCATCAGCTTGTACGCGGTCTTGCCCGACAGCGAGTAGCGCTGCGCCGAGCGTTCGCGCGACTTGGTGCCGTCGTCGTTGGTGATCTGCTCGTCCTTGAAGTAGCCGGCCACGATGTATTCGTTGCTGAAGTCGGGCAGCTCTTGCTTGGCATCGATCTTGCCGGTCACCGAGGTGCCGACCGTGTTACCGGACGTGGAAATGGCGCCCAGTTCGGCCGAGGTGCTCCAGCCGTAGGGCGGCGGGGCGTCGACCGCAGCGGCGTGGCCGCACAGCAAGGTCAGGGCAAGCGGAGTGACGAGCAGGGAAGATTTCATAGGCATGGGGAGCGCGGGCGTCGCCGCGGCATCGCTTGAGTTCATTGGTGAGGGGTTACGGATGAGTTGCTATTGTACCCGACGCCGATTTCAGTGTGGTTCCGTACAGATGGCCGCCGCGCGATGGCCGACAATGCGCCATTACCCGCAAGTACGCGGCGTGTCACGTTACGCAAAGGAGCACACCATGACGACCACCAATCCGATCAAGGGCGGCGCCGCCGCGCTGCTGCTGTGCGTGATGTGTGCCGGCCTGGGGGCGGCGGGCAGCGCCCAGGCGCAGGTGAACCGCTGCGTCAACGCCGAGGGCCAGGTCACGCTCACCGACGAACCGTGTCCGCAAAACAGCCGCGCCGTCAACGACGACGTCAGCGATAACGGCGCGGTCGGCACTGCCTACAACACCGGCATCGACCACGTGCTGCCGGCCGCGCCTGTGGCCGACCTGCCGCGCAGCCGCTGGGCCGACCTGCCACGGCCGCTGATCCGCAAGGCGGCCGGCACCGATGCCACCACGCTGCAAACGGCGCGCACCACGCTGCTGATGCGCGACGAACTGCGCCGGCAAAGCCGGGCGGTGGTCACGCGCTGACCCGCTCGCTGACAACCTCGCTGACAACCTCTCTGACCGCCCGCAGGCGCCGCAAGCCGGCAGTCAAGGCATGGCAAGCACCCAGTCGATCAGGTCCCTCACGGGCCAGTGCTTGACAAAGAAACTGTCATTCCCCGGAAAACGTTCGACCCCGAGCAGCGAGCAGGCGTGGGCATTTTTTGCCAGTTCCACGCGCGGATCGTGGCCGAACAGCTGTTCCAGCAGGGCGCCGCGCGCATGTTCCTGCTGTCCGCCGCCCTTGATGATGATGATGCTCTTGCCCAGGACGACCAGTCTTTGCCCCCGATTCTTGAAGGAGCCTAAATTCGTCTGGACCTCAAGCAGGGCATTCCAGCCGGCGTCGAAATGACGGTCGAAATGCTCGAGCTGGGCGCATAGCAACGCCCAGCTGGCAGCGGTCACCGGCGGGCCGGGGCAGATATAGATGCTGTAGGCGGCGGGCCGGTCGGGGCACGAGATCGTCAGCATGTCTTCGTAGCTGCCCTGTTTGCGGTGGTCATATGACCATGCTGCGCCGTCGCGCCCCGGCTGCTTGTATTTGGCATCCACCAGCAGCGCGCCATGCATGTGCCGGCGTTTGGCGTCCGTCAACGAGGTAAACGGTTTGCAGCGCCACACGGCATCGGGGCCGGCCGACCGGGCGCCCACGCGATGCAGCAGCGCGACCGTTTCCGGCCGGTCCAGGGTGGTGGCGCCGACGCCCGTCGTGGTGACGACCGGCGCAAGTTCGAGCTGTTGGTCGACCGGCAGCACGGTTTTGAGCGGTTTGCTGCGCAGGTGGGCCACGCCCGGCATTGTCTTGGGCACCACCAGGTGATCGCTCATGCCCGTCAGCGATATCGATACCTGCCCCTCCTGCAAGGTGAGGCTGTTAATCCACTGGTATTGCTTGTTGTAGAAATTGTTCGTGGTGTAGTGAAATTTAGGCGGATCGAGTATCGCGTCGGGGTAGGGATGTCCCACGGCTTTTCCGTTCCGCAGGAAAGTCTCCCAGGGCCCGTCGCCCACGCTCAGGATGGCCGGGTCGCCGCCGGGATGCGCATAGCCCCGTGTGTCGAGATCGCCGATTGTGTGCGGGTCCAGGTTGCCCGTTTCCACCCACAGCAGGCGTTGGCGGAACACGGGATCGGTGGCCAGGCGCGTGAGCACCAGCCATTCCCACACGGGCCAGAAGCCGTCGATGCCCCACAGCTGGCCCGCCTGCTCGGGATGGTCGGTGGGCGGATAAAGAAAGCGCTCTACCGCCAGGAACAGGGCGTCGTAATCCTCGTCCTTGAGCGCCGTCATGCGGTCGATGAGTTCGAGTTTTTCGCGCAGGGCGTCGCGGGTTTGTTGCCACTGGTCCGCTTCCCAGCAACTGGCGCGGGGCCACAGGTGTCTTTCCTCGAACCGTTCGGCAAATACCAGGATGTCTTCCTGCAGGGGGGCGGGGTCGTCCGCGGGCCAGACATGCTCGCGCAGGTCGCGCAGCAGGAAGCAGTACAGTCCCACCAGGTCCGCTGACAGCAGTGTCACGGTCGAACGCGGCTGCACCGACGCATCGTCGTAAAACGAATCGTCGTCCTGGTAGATCCTGCCGGCGTCGGACCGCTGAAAATGCATCAGGTTGGCCGGACCGCAGTCCGTCAGGCGCAGCCGGCGCTCCAGCCCGCGGATTGCCAGCTCGTCGAAGGCGTCGAGCAGCGCGTCGAAGGCGTCGAAATGGCGGTAGTAGTAGACATCGCCTTCGTCGTGGCAGGTGAGCCACTGGCGGCCGTTCTGCAACGCGGGGCCACCATCTTCGTGCGTGGGCGCATCGGGTTTCAGGCGGTCGCGCTGGCGCCGCACGACCGACCGGAAGCGGCAAAACAGCTTGAAGAACGCGATGTGCAGGTCGCGGGCAGCCTCGTAGCCATGGATGACCCCCGCTCCGGGGTAGCCGATGGGCAGGCGGAATACCAGTTCCTTGCCCCGTGCGCACAGGCCGACGAATGCGCTCGTCGCCGTGCCGGCAGGCGGCTCGTCCGCGTTTTCAAAAACGACACGGCTGTAGTCCATCCATCACCCCTGGGCATTGATGGCGTCGACGAAGGCCTTGGCCTGTGCGACGAAATCGCCGAAGGTCGCGAGGTCGGGTGCACCGGGCGTCGGCTTGAGCGGCTTTTTGTCCCGCGCAAACACGCTGTCCCACAGGTGAAACATCACCTTGGACAAATCGCGCGCGTTCATGATCTTGTTTGCCGCGTGGTCCGTTCCCTTGATGAAGCGGGGGCCCAGCAACTTGTCTTCGAGGCGGCGAATCGACGACCCTTTGCTTTTGATAAATTTGTTCAGCCTGGCTCTAAAGGTGGCCCATTCGAGGTTTTCTACTCCAGAGATTTCGATAATCTCACCATCCTCGTCCATATATTCCCAATCCCAGCGGCGCTTGAATGCGGAATCCATGTAATAGATCGATTCGTCGGAGGTGTTGATGGTCGTGAGGATATACAGATTGGGCGGCAACTGGATCTTGAATGTCAGGTGCTCCGTCGCGCCTTTTGTTTCTACAATTTTGCTGCTGATTTTACCCAGACATTC
>JBEVMD010000261.1:0-5150 GCA_040508835.1 Duganella sp.
GGCGGTGGAGGGTCAATGCAGGCACTGTAACAACTTTGAAATAAACAACACATTTCGCGGCATTTACAAAAAATACCGATTTTTTTACACAAAAATACATTTCTTTTGATTGATTGTGGCGAAACCATGGTAGCAGTGTGTGCAGTCAGTCGAAAATTTATTTCCGGAAATAATATTGCTATTAAAACTATGGTTGACGAGGTAGTAAAATGAGCAACGATAAAGTGCCCGATACGGGGCTGTACGGCGCCGACGGCAGCCGCGTGCTGGCTGAAGCCGCACTGCGTGCGATCACGGTCTCCACGGCCCGCGCCCGGGGCGACGATTTCCTGCGCCTGATGGTGCGCGACCTGGCCCGCGCGCTCGATGTGCGCTACGTGATTGCCGGCCGCGTGGTGGCCCTGGCCGATGGCGCCGAAGGCATCCGCACCCTGGCCGTCTGGGGCGGCGACGACTACCTGCCCAACATGGAATACAGCCTGCGCCACACGCCGTGCCAGGACGTGACCGACCAGAGCATGTGCTTCCACGCCTGCGGCATCCAGGCCAGCTATCCCGACGACACGCTGCTGGTGGACATGAAAGCCGAAAGCTATATCGGCATGCCGATGATCGATACCGAAGGCGCCACGCTGGGCATCCTGTCGGCGATCGACACGGTAGCCATGTCGGAAGACAAGCGCCTGCTGGCGCTGTCGCTGCTGTCGATCTTTGCCACCCGCTGCGCCGCCGAGCTGCAGCACCAGGACCGCGAGGCGCTGCTCGAGCACAAGGTGCGTCAGCGAACCGAGGCGCTGCTGGCGGCGCAGGCCATCCTGGTCGAACAGGAAAAGATGGCGGCGCTGGGCGCGCTGGTGGCGGGGGTGGCGCACGAGGTCAACACGCCGATCGGCGTGGCGGTCACGGCATCGTCCAGTCTCAGCAGCTACGCGGAGGAGCTGGTGCGCTGCGTGACCAGCGAGCGGGTCAGCCGCTCCAGCCTGGTCGCGACCGCGCACCGCCTGCGCGACGCCGCCCAGCTGATCGAGCGCAACCTGGCCCGCGCCGCCGACCTGATCGGCAACTTCAAACAGCTGGCGGTGGACCAGGGCAGCGATCACGTGACGGAAATCGACGTGCGCGAGCATGCGTTGGGCGTGGTGTCGGCGCACGGCCCGGAACTGCGCAAGGTGGGGATCGACGTCGAGATCGCGGTACCGGCCGGTTTGCGTCTGCGGCTCGATGCCGGGCGCTGGTCGCAGGTGCTGTCCAACCTGCTGATGAATACCGCCAAGCATGGTTATCCCAACGGCGGCCCGGGCCGGGTGGTGCTGCGCGGCGATGTGGCGCTCGACGGCGGCGCCCGCTGGCTGCTGCTGGAGTTTGCCGACGATGGCGCCGGCCTCACGCGCGAAGTGCGCGAGCGCCTGTTCGAACCGTTTTTTACCACCAAGCGCGGGCAGGGCGGCTCCGGCCTGGGCATGCACATCGTGTACACCATCATGCACCAGATGGGCGGCCACGTGGCCGTGGCCGGCGAGGGGCCGGGTTGCCGCATTACGTTGCGATTACCGGTGCGCGAATAAGGGCGTGCCGGCGTGTGAGCGCGCCATGGATTATTTGCTAAATGAGGTTATGTATTCATTGATGAAATATTCAGTGAAATATCATGCGTTGTCGGCAAACAACGAGTCTTCGTCCCTTCAAGTTTATTCATGCGGCGCTGGTTTTTCGTCATCGCGCCAGGCGTGCTTTTGTTGTGCAAAAACGCGCCGTGCCAGCGGCAAGGCCAGCCATTGGCTTGGCTTGCATGAAATGCATGGGTATCCATGTAAATGACTTAAAGAACGTTCTTCCCATGTTTTTTATTTCGTCAGAATCGGCCATTCCAAACAAAATTTCATAGTTGTGGATGCGACTTGCATAGTTGAAAAACGCATACAGGGCGCTGCTGCACCAAGATATCGCTGTGTGCACCACCCTGGGGTGAGGCGTAGTGCCCTGGGCGTTTTTATCTGCCGGTAGACAAATATTCCTCCGAATGCTTTCATAAAAGGAGCTCCTCGCACCGCAAGGCGCGTAGCGGGTTCTAGCAGATCGATTGGGATAAATAAGCTTTTTTAAAAAAGCGCCTATCAGGATTTCTCGGTGACGAGATTTAAAAACGGGAGTTTTACAATGATTCAAGAGAAAAAGATGTCGCTGACATTGCGTACCGTCTTCACTGGCAGCTTGCTGGTGGGCATGACGGCAATGATGCATCATGCGCTGGCGCAGGAAGCCGCGCCGGTGCGGATCGAGCAGGTGCAGATCACGGGTACCCGGATCACCACGCCCGGCACCACCTCGACCAGCCCGATCTCATCGATTTCTTCGGAAGACATCAAATCGTCCCAACCGGTTTCGGTGGAAGAGTTCGTCAAGGGACTGCCGGTGGCCGTGCCGTCGATCGGTCCGGGCACCAACAACGGCACCAGCGGCGCCGCCACCGTGGACTTGCGCGGCCTGGGCGCCAACCGCTCGCTGGTGCTGATCAACGGCCGCCGCCTGGTGCCGTTCAGCCTGGACGGCACGGTGGACACCAACTCGATTCCCATCGCCCTGCTGAGCCGGGTGGACCTGCTGACCGGCGGCGCGTCGGTGGCCTACGGCGCCGACGCCGTGGCCGGCGTCATCAACTTTAACCTCAAGCGTAACTTCACCGGCTTCGACGCCACCACGTCGTACGGCGGCACCACCAACGACCACGACGCCAAGCGCCGCCGCACCGACGTCACCATGGGCGCCAGCCTCGACGAAGGACGCGGCAACGTCGTGCTGAGCATTGGCAAGACCACGGCCGATCCGCTGCGCCAGGGCGCGCGTCCCTACGGCGAGACCAGCCTCAGCTCGACCACCGGCCTGCCCAGCGGCTCCAGTACCACGGTGCCGTCCGGCTTTGCCGTGGGCATCGGCCCCGGCGGCACGACCGGCTTGAGCGGCAACTGGCAGATCGATCCGGCCAGCGGCCGCCTGGTGCAACCGCTGGTGGCGTACAACACCAATCCGCTGAATTACTATTCGACCGGCCTGGACCGCACGCAAGCGACGTCGCTGGCGAATTACCGCATCAACGACCATGCCGAGGTGTACAGCGAAGTGTTCTACACCAGCAGCAAGGTCTCGTCCACGCTGGCGGAAACGGGGACGTTCGGCAACGTCTTCAATGTCCCGATCGGCAACCCGTACATCCCCGAAGCGGCGCGCCAGCAGATTTGCGAACGCCGCGGCATCCTGGCCGCCAACTGCGTGGCCGGCAATGCCACGCTGGTGCCGATGACCGTCAACCGCCGCTTTGTCGAACTGGGCCCGCGCCTGAACGACTTCAGCAACCGCACCTTGCAGTACACGGTCGGCGTCAAGGGCGACGCCTTCCTCAACTGGACCTATGATGCGTCGTGGTCGCGCGGCACCGCCGACCAGACCCAGGTGCGCGGCAACTGGGGCTCGCTGTCCAAGGTGGGGCAGGCGCTCAACGCGCTGTCCACCACCCAGTGCGTCAACACCGCCAACAATTGCGTACCGCTCAACGTGTTTGGCGCGGACGGCTCGATCACCCCTGAAATGCTGGGCTTTGTGAACTCCAGCGCCATCCTGCTGCAGACCGTGCAGCAGGACGTGGGCCTGGTGACCTTCCAGGGCGACCTGGGCGACAAGGTGGTCAGCCCGTTCGCCAACCAGCCGATCACCATGGCCATCACCGGCGAGACCCGCAAGGTATCGGCCGGCACCCAGTCCGACGCCGCCTCGCAGATCCAGGGCGAAGTGCTGGGCACGGGCGCGCCCACGCCGGACCGCGCCGGTTCGTTCCGCCTGCGCGAACTGGCGATCGAATCGCAGATCCCGCTGGTCAAGGATCAGCCGTTCGTGCGCGCCCTGAATGCCGACCTGGGCTACCGCCGCACCGACTTCAAGTCGGGCGAGGCCGACTCCATCAGCTACAGCAGCTGGAAAGTGGGGGGCGAATGGGCGCCGGTGCAGTCGCTGCGCTTCCGCGCCATGGTGCAAAAAGCCACGCGCGCACCGAACATCAACGAACTGTTCGCACCCAAGGTCACCGGCCTGTCCAATCTGGCGATCGACCCGTGCCAGCTGGCGCGCATCAACGTGGCGCAAGCCAATACGGCCGGCACGCTGTCCAACCTGTGCCGCCTGACCGGCGTGCCGATCAGCGATATCGGCAGCCTGCCGGCGCCATCGTCGGGCCAGATCAACACCCTGGCCGGCGGCAATCCCGAGCTGGGTCCGGAAGTGGCCAAGACCAAGACCCTGGGCCTGGTATGGGAACCGGTGCCGCGCCTGGCCGTCTCGCTCGACTACTACAAGATCACGATCACCAATGCGATCTCGCGCCCCAGCACCACCGACGTGCTCGACGCGTGCTACAACGTGGCCAAGAACCCGTCGTTCGCCTTCACCGATGCCTGCGCGCAGATCGGTCGTAACGCTGCCAACGGCACCTTCAACGGCGTGGGTTCGAGCGGTGTGGCAACCGAGCGCACCAACTCGGGCCTGCAGGAGACCAGCGGTTTCGACGTCAACGTGGCTTACAAGCTGCAGGCGCAGCAGCTGACGCTGGATCCGAAATGGGGCGCCTTCGACCTCAGCCTCGGCTTCAACCAGGTGCAGAACTTCGAGTTCCAGGCCTCGCCGATTTCGGGCAACCGCGATTGCCTCGGCTACTACTCGGTAGCATGCGGCGACGTGGCCAACGCGCCCGTCTACAAGCGCAAGTTCAACCAGCGCACGACCTGGAATGTCGGTTCGTTCGCCCTGGGCTACAACTGGCGTTACGTGAGCGCGGTGGATGTCGAGCCGGGCGCGACCACGTACCTGCCGCAGTACTCGCATATCGACGCGTTCAGCTATGTCGACCTGTCGGGCGTGTATAACTACTCGAAAAACCTGCGGTTCAACGTCAGCATCACCAACGTCGCCAACAAGAAACCGCCGATCGTGGGCGGCACCATCGGCACGACCGCTATGACCAGCGGCAATACCTTCCCGCAATCGTATGACGCGGTGGGCCGTTACATCACCGTGGGCGCCAGCCTGAAGTTCTAAGTATCGGCATTCGATACTCGCCGCGCGGCCGCAGGGTCGCGCGGCTTTTTTTTATTTGGCCGCCTGGG
>JBEVMD010000302.1:0-2651 GCA_040508835.1 Duganella sp.
CTGCCGCTGCCGCCCGACCCGGCCACGGGACACAAGCCGCGCATCGGCTTGCGCGTGCGGCGCGCCGACGTGGCGCGGGTGGCGCCGCCCATGGCGCTGGGCGCGGCCCTGGCCGCCGCAGTACCCGCCACCGCACCGGAACGCGCGGCGCTGGCCGCGCTGCTGGCCGATGCGGGCGCCAGCGCGGCGTGCCTGCGGGTGTATGGTTCGCTGGCCATGCAGGCGCTCACCGGCCTGCACTACCTGCGGCCGGCCTCCGATATCGACCTGCTGTTTCATCCCGCCAGCCGGCGCCAGCTCGACGACGTCGTCGCGCTGCTGGCGCGCCATGCGCAGACGCTGCCGCTCGACGGCGAGATCGTGTTCCCCGGCGGCCGGGCGGTGGCGTGGAAGGAATGGCGCCTGGCCTGCGGCGACACGGTCGGCGCCACCAGCGGCGCCACCACCGGCGCCAGGGTGATGGTCAAGTCGCTGCACCGGGTGTACCTGGCCCACCCCCGCCAATTGCTGGAAGAACTGCCGACATGATGCTGCAACGCGACCTTCCCACCCCCGGCGCTGCACCTTGCGCTGCGCCTGCGTACCACGCGGCGATATGTGACAGCTTTGCCGGCTTTGCCGGCGTCGTCGCGCGCCTGGCCGTGCGCAGCCTGCATGCCGAATTATCGCTGTACCCCAAGCCCGGGCTGGTGTCGCCGGTGGACGCCGGCAGCCATACGGACATGGACGCGGGCACCTTCATGCGCAGCCTGTTCGCGCTGCGGCATTATTTTCGCCGCATCTGCCTGGCCGGGCTGCGCGACGCACCGTTCGCGCAGCTCAAACAGCTGGGCATCGATGCCGAAGCGGCGATGTTGGACGCCACCGGCGGCATCAACACCCATCGCGGCGCCATCTTCAGCCTGGGCATGCTGTGCGCCGCCGCCGGACAGGTGCGCGCACGCGGCCTGGCCCTCACGCCGGCCTCGCTGCGCGCCGCCATGCTGGCGCGCTGGGGCGGCGCCCTGGCGGCGCACGCCACGTCCATGGCCACGCCGTCATCGACCGCGCACCACAGCAACGGCCTGCAGGTGGCGCGCAGGTACGCGGTGGGCGGCGCCCGCGAGGAAGGCGCGCTGGGACTGCCGTCCGTGTTCGAGGTGGGCGTCCCCGCGCTGGACGCGGCGCTGCGGCGCGGCGCCGGCGTGGACATGGCGCGCACCGACGCGCTGTTCGCGCTGATGGCCCATGTCAGCGACAGCAATGTCTATCACCGCGCCGGCCCGGTCGGCGCCGACATCGTGCGCGCCCACGCGCAGCGCTTCCTGGACCTGGGCGGTACCGCGCATCCCCGGTGGCGCGCCGCTGCGCTCGCCAGCCACCGCGACTTCGTGGCGCAGCGCCTGTCGCCGGGCGGCGCGGCCGACCTGCTGGCGGCCAGCTGCCTGGTGCACGCTTTGTGCAAGTTGGGCGGGTTTGATGGATTGAACGCGCGCACCGGGGACGAGGCATGACCACGGCCGGCGCCTGGCCTTCGGGCTTGCTGCTGCTGTGCCCCGGCCAGGGCGGACAGCACGCGGCCATGTTCGACCTGGCCCGCACCAGCGCCGGCGCCAGCGCCCTGCTCGACCGCCTGGCGCCGGACCTGCCCGGCCCCGGCGCCGACCTTTACGCCAACCGCCACGCGCAGCCGCTGATCGTGGCCGCCACGCTGGCGATGTGGGAAGCGATCCGCGATGTTGCGCCGCCCCCGGCGCTGGTGGCCGGTTACAGCATCGGCGAGCTGGCCGCCTACGGCGTGGCCGGCGCCTTCGACGCGCAGCAGGCGGTGACACTGGCCGTGCGGCGCGCGCAATTGATGGATGCATGCCTGGCGCAGCACCCTGGGCAGGCGCTGGTGGCAATCTCGGGGCTGATGCTGGCGCGGGCCGGTACGCTGGCGGCGACGAGCGGTTTTACGGTGGGCATCGAGAACGGCGACGACAGCTGCATCGCAGGCGGTCCCGCCGCGCAGGCGGACGCGCTGCTGGCGGCAGTGGCGGCAGCCGGCGGGCGCGCCACCCGGCTGCCGGTGGAAGTGGCATCGCATACGCCGTACATGGCCGGCGCCGTGCCCCTGTTTGCGCAGGCGCTGGAGCAGACGGGATTCGGCCCCATGGCCGCCCCGGTACTGGCGGGTATCAGCGCGGTCGCCATCGACGGCCCGCCGCCGGCGGTGGCGGCGCTCTCGCGCCAGCTGGCCGAACCGGTGCGCTGGGCCGCCTGCATGGACGCCTGCGCGGAAGCGGGAATTGCCTATGCGCTGGAGCTGGGGCCGGGCAATGCGCTGGCGCGCATGCTGCAGGCGCGCCACCCGCGCATCAACACCCGCTCGGTGGCCGATTTCCGGTCGCTGGACGGCATCCGCCGCTGGCTGGCGCGCGCCGCCGACGACGGCCGCGCGCCGTATTGATCAGCGGTTGTTCTGATTGGCCCACGCCACGATGTTCTGGGCGTCCATCGCCCCCGGCTGGCGCGCGATCTCGCGTCCGCCCTTGAACAGCGCCAGCGTGGGGATGCTGCGGATGGCGTAGCGCGCCGCCAGGTCCTGCGCCGCCTCGGTATCGACCTTCACCACGCGGTACTGGGGTTCGAGGCGCGCGGCCGCCTGCGCGTAAAACGGCGCCATGGTG
>JBEVMD010000307.1:0-10104 GCA_040508835.1 Duganella sp.
CGGCGTTCGACGGCAGCGTCCCGCTGCCGCTGTTCGACGCCGCCACCGACGGCAGCCGTTACGAGGACCGCCGCAACACGGCGTTCCTGGCCGCCCGCTTCAACCTGGCCGACGACTGGAAACTGCTGTCCGGCGCCAACTACACGCGTGCGCGCAGCAGCGGCCTGGCGTACGGCGTGAGCCGCGCCAAGTCCGCCAGCAGGACCACGCCGTACGTGGGCGTGGTGTACGACATCAACCGTTTGCTGTCGGCCTACGCCAGCCACACGCAAATCTTCAATCCGCAAAGCGAGACCGACGCCACCGGCGCCACGCTCGATCCGATCAAAGGCAAGACCACCGAGGCAGGCCTGAAAGCCGCCCTGTTCGACGGCCGCCTGAATCTGTCGGGCGCCGTGTTCAAGACCCGCCAGGACAACACGGCGGAAACCGCGGGCTTTGTCGGCGGCAAGACGATTTATCGCGGCATCGATGCCGAGTCGCAAGGCGTGGAATTCGACCTGTCGGGCGAACTGGCCAGGGGCTGGCAGGCCAGCGCCGGCGTCACCAGCCTGTCGATCCACGGCGACCAGGGCGAAACTGTCAAACCGTATATTCCGCGCACCACGCTGCGCGTCAACACCACCTATGCCGTGCCGGCCGTGCCCGCGCTCAAGGTGGGCGCGTCGCTGCGCTGGCAGAGCAAGACGTCGGTCGACCAGGTCAACGATTTCATTACCAACCAGTCCAGCTACGCGGTGCTGGGACTGATGGCGCGCTACCAGCTCGACCGCAACCTGAGCCTGTCGCTCAATCTGAACAACGTCACCGACAAGAAATACCTGACCAGCCTGTATTGGACGCAAAGCTATTACGCCGCCCCGCGCAACGGCAGCGCGACGCTGACCTGGACTTATTGAGGCCCGGCCCCGCCCCATGGCTGACGTGGCGCATATGGCGCATGAAAGACGTCCCGATTAGTCCTTCCCTTTTGCGCGCCACGGCCTATGCTGGAATAAAGCACGACTCGACCACGAGCCGGCAACCAGTGGAGGAGACAGCCATGGTCACGATCAAGATCGCCGCGTTGGTGGGCCTGTTACTGTTGGCAGGGCTGTGCGTGCACCGCATGGCGTACCCGCCGCAGGACGACATCACGGTCGGCGTCCCGATGCAGCAACCCGCTCAGCACCAGCCGCTTCAGCACAAACCCGATATCGACGTGGACCAGCTGGGACGGGCGTTCCGCGCGTAGTGCTGGCGCCGTCACGCGGCGCCGGGCCGGGCGGGTGCCAAGTAGCAGAGGTGGCGGAATGGCGGATGGCTGAGTAATCGGCTGACAGATCACCCGGCCTTCCCAAGCTACGATGAACTTGCTGCCTCGGACGTCTGGCCCAGTTGCCGCAACGCCGACTCCAAACCCGATTCGACATTGAGCAGATTGGCTTTTGCGGACCGGGTGCGCTCCGCCCTGCTTCGTCTGGCCGAATCCGAATAAAATCTGTCCACGATCTGGCCCTTGAACTCGCTCCCTCCGGCAATGATTCCGAACCAGTCGCCAGCATACACCGGAAATTTTTCGTTGGACTTCTGACTGAACGCGAACGACCGCAGCGGATAAAGATCCATGATTTCAATGAGTCTTTTATCGAAGGTCAGGAGCGCCGTAAAGAAATACCGGGACTGAGGATTCAATAACATGGTCAAGCCCTCTTCCAACTGCCGGATATGCCAAAGATCCCACGCCATGTTTTTCAACTGCTCCAGCAAGTCTTTCTTCCCTACCTGTATCTTGCCGAAGAATGTCAACTTCTGGCCACGATCGAAATATGCGCGTGCGATCACCGCTTCCCTCGCAAATATCGCGCCAAGTTCCTTATCGCAAAAGTCGAGAAATTCGATGATTTTATCAAGGGATTTTTGTCGCGGTCGTTTGATCTGTATCTCGGCCATTTTCATCAGGCAGACATACATGTACCGGTGACCCTCGCGCAAGCCGTCCATGGCGGGCTGGTCGTTCAGCGCTTCGTACATGCCGGAAATGAGTCCGAATGCACGCGTGTCGATTTCGCCTTGGGTTAACAAGGATTTGATTTCGCCCCGGGAGGCAAGCCATTCCTTGTCGAGCGTTCTTAACACTTCGTAAGACTTTAATTTTTCAAAGATCCTGTCAGCGGCTTTCACGTCTCCGAGATTCAAACGATTTTCGGCGATATACGGCCCCGGATCGACGTTGACTTCATCTCTGGCGATAAACGCGAATACCTCCCGCATATCATGCGGCAGCTTGTTATTGACCTGCCCGGACATGTATGGCTCCAGATAGCTCATGGCCATCGTGTCCAGCGAGATGGAAAAATCGATGGGATAGGTCGCTGATCCATTTCCGACCTGCATTTCTTTGAACGTGACAGGATCGAGCACCAGGACTCTTTCGGTCGAAAATACGCTGCGCACCGCAGCGCCGGCCGAGAACAGATGGTTGACGGCATAGCCGGGGATGGCCCCCTTCTCTGCAGCGAAGATAAACTTGTAATCCTCGAGCAGATGCGCGTAATCGCGATATGTCTCGATTGCTTGCGCCAGATTTTCTGCCTGACTCACCTCGGCGACTAACGACGTGATCTCGACCTGATCGCTCATAGATTTTCCCCTCCTTAAAAAAGGACCGGAGTTTAATCGATCCGCGCCAATTCGTATTGCGCCATATCAAACCAATTCCAGTTAGCGATGCAACCCCGTGTACATGTTTAACGCCGCCATTGCCTCCCGTGCCACCGTCCCGGGGTCGCGCGCCTTCAGGGCATCGTTGAACACTTCCAGCCCCAGCGGCCCGGCATAGCCGATGGCCTGCAGGCGCCGCACCAGGCGATCGAGCGGAAAATGCCCTTGTCCGGGCAACAGCCGGTGATGGCGCGCCGTTGCCACCAGGTCGCCAGGCGCCACCGGTTGCGCCAGGTCGGACAGCTGCACCAGGTAGATCTTGTCGGGCGGGATGCCGTCGAGGTCGGCCACCTCGCGGCCGCGTGCAAATATGTGAAAGGCATCGATCACCAGGCCCAGGTTGGGCTGGCCGGCCAGTTGCACGCTGCGCCAGGCAGCCGGTGTGGTGCAGTTGATGGTGCTCCACGCCATCGCCTCGTAGGCCACCCGCAGTCCGCGCGCGGCGGCCTGCTGCGCCAGCCACACCAGGTCTGCCACGATGCGGGCCTCGTCGCAGCGGCGATCGGTGGATGCGGGCACCAGGAGCGTGTGGGCGCCCACCTGCACGGCCAGGTCCAGCATGCGCACCGCTTCGCTGCGCCGGGCGGCACGCTGGTCGCCTGGGGCGCCGTCAAAATCGAGCAAGACCTGGAAGTCGGTCAGTCCCACGCCGTCCCGCGCCAGGGCGGCGCGCACGCCCGCCACGCCGTCGGGCGCGGCGTCCACATCCTGGCGCCACAATTCGATCTGCCGGAAACCGGCCGCGGCGGCAGCCGCAATCTTCGCTTCGGTGGTCCCGCCCAGCAGGACGGTATTGATAAACAGGTCCAATCGGCCTCTCCTCGCTTGAAAAACTGGTGAACATCCGGCGCCTGTCTTCACGGCTGAATCGTAACAACCGGTATGTTTGCGCATCTGATAAGATGGCGTTCAGTCCACGGGCATGGTTGTGAAACTCCCGTAATTATCTGCCCAACATCATGGTTCCACCCTCACTGTACGAAGCCGTCTTCAACACCTCGCCGACGGGCAGCTACTTGCTGTCGCCTTCGCCCGAAGCCATCATCCTGGCGGTGAACGATACCTTTCTCAAGGCGTGCGGGCGGCGCCGCGAGGACCTGGTCGGCGTGAGCCTGTTTCAGGCGTTTCCCAGCAATCCGGACGACCCCAACGACCGCGGCGAGCAGGAGCTGCGCGATTCGCTGGCGCGCGCGCTGGCCACCGGCCAGTGCGACAGCCTGCCGGCGCAACGCTATCCGATCCGCGTGGAAACGCCCGACGGCAACGTGCGGTACGAGGAGCGGTTCTGGAGCGCCGTCAGCACGCCCATCAGCGACGCCGCTGGCCACATCGTCTGCATCGCCCACTGCACCACCGACGTCACGGAACAGGTGCGGTCGCAATCGGCCTTGCGGCAAAGTGAAATCCGGTTCCGGGCGCTGGTCAACGCGGCGGCCGACGTCGTCTACCGCATGTCGCCCGACTGGCAGCATATGCACGAACTCGACGGTCGCGGTTTCCTGAAAACCACCGACAGCCTGGCCGAGTACCGCATCGCAGACTACGTCCATCCGTCCGACCTGGGCCTGGCGCGCGCGGCCATCGACACGGCCATCCGCACCCGGTCGGTGTTCGAACTCGAGCACCGGGTATTGCGCGCCGATGGCAGCCATGGCTGGACCTATTCACGGGCCGTGCCGCTGCTTGACGCCGACGGCGGGATCATCGAATGGATCGGCTCGGCCAGCGACATCACGCAGCGCAAGGCGGCCGAGGAAAAGCTGCAGGAAGCGAGCCGCCGCAAGGACGACTTCCTCGCCATGCTGGCGCACGAGCTGCGCAATCCGCTCGCCCCCATCAAGTCGGCCGCGCAACTGCTGCAACTGGGCGTGATGGACGGCGAACGCCTGCGCAACACGTGCCAGATCATCGACCGGCAAGTGGCGCACATGACCAACCTGGTGGACGAACTGCTCGACGTGTCACGCGTGGCCAGGAACCTGGTCGATCTCGACTGCGTTCCGCTCGACCTCGCGCAAGTGGTGACGGACGCGGTGGAACAGATCTGCCCGCAAGTGCGCGCGCGCGGCCAGGACTTGCAGGTGCACCTGGCGGCCGAGCCGGCGCTGGTGGCCGGCGACAAGAAACGGCTGGTGCAAATCCTGGCCAACCTGCTGGGCAATGCCGCCAAGTTTACCCAGGAGGGCGGCGCACTGCAGCTGCGCACCGCGGTGCGCGCCACGCACATCCGCATCGAGGTGATCGATAACGGCGTGGGCATGACGGCCGATACGGTGCGCCACGCGTTCGACCTGTTTTCGCAGTCCGAACGCAGTTCCGACCGCTCGCTGGGCGGCCTGGGCCTGGGGCTGGCGCTGGTCAAGAGCCTGGTGGACCTGCACGGCGGGTCCGTGTCGTGCCACAGCGCCGGGCTCGGACTGGGCAGCACGTTTACCGTCGACCTGCCGCGCCTGGCCGCACCCGATGCCACTACGGACGCGGCGCCGTCAGCCGGCGGGGCGGATGCCGGCAATGCGCCCGGCCTGCGCATCCTGGTCGTGGACGACAACGAAGACGCGGCCGACATCCTGGCCATGCTGCTGCAAACCATGGGGCACGAGGCGGTTGTCGAATACGGCTCGGAGCAGGCGCTTGCCCGCGTGGCCAGCTACCGGCCGCAGGTGTGCCTGCTCGATATCGGCCTGCCCGGCATGGACGGCAACGCGCTGGCGCAGCACCTGCGCGCGCGGCCCGACACCGCCCGGTCAGCACTGATTGCCGTCACCGGCTATGGCCAGGAAAGCGACCGCGCCCTGTCGCTGGCGGCCGGGTTCGACGACCACCTGGTCAAGCCGGTCGATATCGCCCAGCTGGGCGCCGTGCTGGCCGCCGCCGCCCAGCGACTTTAATTCTTGCGCTGCCTGGCCACCATCTCGGCGGTCACCTTGCCCTGCTTGCCGCCGAACTGGTACAGCACATAGTTGCTGAGCTGTGCGATTTCCGCGTCCGTGAAGGCCGCGCCGAACGACGGCATCAACGCCTCGTCGGCGCCGATCCGCATTTTCCCGCCATGCAGGATCATCTGCAGTACGTTCTGGCCGGACGCATCGTTGACCGACCGCGCGCCCGCCAGCGCCGCATAACGCGTTTGCGCGCCCTGCCCGTTCCACTGGTGGCAACTGGCGCAGCTGCCCTCGAACAATTTCAGCCCCGGCTGCACGGCGTCCGGCGTGTTCAGCGCCGGCGCATACGCGGTCGATGCCCGCATGCTGGCCGGCGCAGGATCGATGGTCACCGGCTGGTCGCCCTTGCGCGGCGGCACGCTGCGCAGGTAGGCGATCAGCGCTGCCGTGTCTTCCGGATGCAGGTACTGCAAACTGTTTTCCACCGCCTCCGCCATCGGCCCGCCGGCCGAACCGTGACCGCTGGCGTGGCCGAAGCGCAAGTACTGGTACAGCGCTTCGTCGGTCCACTTGCCAATGCCGTACTGCGGGTCGGACGTGATGTTGGGCGCATGCCAGCCCTCGATCGGGGCGCCGGCCAGCTCGTTGCCGTGCTCGAGCGCGAAGCCGATGTTGCGCGGCGTGTGGCACTCCGCGCAGTGGGCCAAACCGATGGCCAGGTAGGCGCCCCGGTTCCACTGGGCCGACTTGTCCGGCGCCGGTGCGAACCGCGCGCTGTTGAAGAACACGGCGTTCCAGAAACCCATGGCCCAGCGCTGGTTGAACGGAAACACCAGGTCCGGCTGCGGCGTGGCCTGCGCCACCGGCGTCAGGCTGAACAGGTAAGCCTTAATCGCCAGCACGTCGTCACGGCTCAGCAGCGAGTACGACGTGTACGGAAACGCGGGATACAGGCGCTGGCCGTCGTGGCGCACGCCGTCGTGCAGCGCCCGCACGAAATCGTCGTCGGTCCAGTTGCCGATGCCCGTGGCGCGGTCGGCCGTGATATTGGACGAATACAAGGTGCCGAACGGCAGCTGGAACGCCAGGCCGCCCGCAAACGGCTTGCCGCCGGGCGCCGTGTGACACGCCACGCAGTCGGCCGCCCTGGCCAGGTAGGCGCCGCGCACCACCGGCGCAGCGTCCACGGGCGCGCCGTGCAGCACGGGCGCCGTGCCCGGCGCCGGGTCGGAACGGTTCAAGAACTGGTAGCCACCGAAGCCGGCCAGGCCGGCAATGGCCAGCACGACGGCTGCGGAGGCGAGCGTCAGGCGTTTCATGCGCGTGCTCCCACCGCCAGCAGCTCGCGCTTGATCGGCAATTCGCGCAGCCGCACGCCGGTGGCGGCAAAGATCGCGTTGCACAGCGCGGGCGCGGCAATCGCGGTGCCCAGTTCGCCCACACCGCCTGGCGCTTCCAGGCTGTCGATGAGGTGCACGTCCACCGGCGCCGTTTCATTCATGCGTATCATCCGGTAATTATTAAAATTGCTTTGCTCGATGGCGCCGTCGGCAATCGTGATTTCGTTGAACAGGGCCGCGCTGATCCCGAACAGCAACCCGCCCTGAATCTGCGCTTCGATCGAGCCCGGATTGACGGCCATGCCGACATCGACGGCCACGACCGCGCGCCGCAAGCGCACGTCGCCCTGCGCCGAGACTGCCACTTCGACCATGGCGCACACCTTGCTGCCGAACGGGTCGCCCAGCGCCACGCCGCGGCCCACGCGCGGCGGCAGCGGGCGTCCCCAGCCCATCTCGCGGGCGGCGCGGTCCAGCACTGCCAGCAGGCGCGGCTGGTGCTGCAGCAGGGGCTTGCGCCAGGCCACGGGATCGGCGCCCGCGCGGTGCGCCAGCTCGTCGAAAAAGCTTTCGACCACGAACAGGTTGTGCAGCGCGCCCACACCGCGCCACCAGCCCACCAGCAGGCCGGGCGGCATGTCGTGGCGCACCCACTCCACTTTCAGGTTGGGCACCGAATACGGCAGGTCGGCGGCCGATTCGATGGCGTCCTTGTCCATGCCGTCGGCGCGCATGGCGCCCGGACGCCAGCGGCCCAGCACGGTGGAGCTGCAGATGCGGTCGCCGAACCATTGCGGGTAACCGTTGCCATCGACCATGGCCGAAATCTCGTCGTGGTACATGGGCCGCACGATGTCGTGGCCGATGTCCTCCTCGCGGGTCCAGATCACCTTGAGCGGATACGCCACCTGTCTGGCAAACGCCACCGCCTGGTCGACGTAATCGGTTTCCAGGCGCCGCCCGAAGCCGCCGCCGATGTACTGCGTGTGCAGCACCACCTGCGCCAGCGGCAGGCCGGTCAGTTTGGCGGCGTTTTGCACCACGTGCATCGGCACTTGCGTGCCGGCCCATATCTCGCAGCGGCCGGGCGTCACGTGCACGGTGGCGTTGAGCGGTTCCATGGTGGCGTGCGCCAGCATGGGCATCCTGTACGTGGCCTGCACCAGCTTGCCTGTGGGACGCTGTCCCACCTCGCGGCCGACGATGGCCTTGCCATGGGCCTGGCTGGCGGCCAGGCCGTCGCGCAACTGCTGCGTGGTCAGCGCGGCGTTGGCGCCCCGGTTCCAGGTCACGTCCAGCGCTTCGAGCCCGCGCTTGGCGGCCCAGAAATGCGTGGCGACCACGGCCACGGCATTATCGATCCGCAAGACGTCGATGACGCCCGGCACGGCGCGGGCCGCGCGGTCGTCCACGCGGGCCAGCTTGCCGCCGAACGTGGGACAGGCCTTGACGGTGGCCACGCGCATGCCCGGCAGGCTGACGTCGATGCCGAACTGCGTGACGCCGCGCACCTTGTCGCCGGCATCCAGGCGCGCCATCGGCTTGCCGATCAGGCGGAAGTCTTTGGGCGCCTTGACCGGCACCGGTCCCGGATCGGCCAGCTTGCCGGCCGCCGCTGCCACCTCCGCGTATTTCAGGCTGCGCCCGCTGGCCGCGTGGCGGATCACGCCGCGCTGCACGGCGCAGGTGTCGGGCGCCACGTGCCAGCGGCTGGCAGCCGCGCGCACCAGCAGCGTGCGCGCCACGGCGCCCGCCTGGCGCAGATCGGAAAACGTGCTGCGGGTGCTGGTGGAGCCGCCCGTGATCTGGCCGGCCAGCAGGCGCATGCCGTACAGCGCCTCGTTGACGGGCGCGTGTTCGACCGCGATCTGGTCCAGGTCCACGTCCAGCTCCTCGGCCAGCAGCATGCACGAGCCGGTATAGATCGCCTGCCCCATTTCCACCATCGGCATCACCAGGCGGATGGCGCCATCGGCGTCGATGCGGATAAACGCGTTGGGGGCGAACGGCGGCGCGCCGTCGAGGGCGGCGGCGGCCGCATCGCCAGGCTGGCGGTGCGGATCGACCAGCGCCTGCGCCATGCGCGACGGCCCCAGCCACATGAAGGCCACGGCCAGGCCGCCGGCCTTGAGCGCGGCGCGGCGGGCAGCGGCGCGTGGCGCCAGGTGGCCGCGCGTCATTTGACGCCCCTGGCAGCGCCGTGGGCGACGATCGGTATGACCTGGGGCACGGCAAGCTGGCCGGTGGCGGCCTGCTTGATGGCGGCGCGGATGCGGTTGTACGTGGCGCAGCGGCAGATATTGCCGGACATGGCCGCGTCGATATCGGCGTCGGTCGGTGCGGGCGTGCGCTGCAGCAGCGCCGCAGCCGACATGATCTGGCCCGACTGGCAATAACCGCATTGCACCACATCGACCGCCAGCCAGGCATCCTGGATCCGCTTGCCGGCATCGGTGGCGCCCACGGCTTCGATGGTGGTGACCTTGCGCGCGCCCACCGAGGCGACCGGCAGCACGCACGAACGCACGGGGTTGCCGTCGAGGTGGACCGTGCAGGCGCCGCACTGGGCAATGCCGCAGCCGAACTTGGTGCCGGTCATGCCCAGCGTTTCGCGCAACACCCACAGCAGGGGCGTGTCGCCGGCAACGTCCGCCACTTGCCGGCGTCCGTTGACTTCTAGTGTGTAAGACATCGTTTCCTCTCAGGCAGCGCGCAGTGCCGCATGTAAGGAAATGTTAACGGTGGCGCCGCGCGCCGCCCATACGCCAGGGGAAGCGTAAGCCCGTCTCCCGTTGGAGGGGGAAGCGGCTGAACCGGCGCCTGGCGGGCCCGGTCTTCATCGGACAGACCGGGGACGCGGCGCGACGCTTACGCCGCCACCTACCCCATCACGTGCGGCAACATCAGCGCCAGCCGGTCCGGCGCCAGCGGACGGCTGATCAGGTAGCCTTGCAGTTCGTCGCAGCCATTGTCGGAGAGGAAGCTGCGCTGCTGTTCGGTTTCCACGCCTTCGGCGATCACGCGCAGCTTCAGGCGGTGGGCCAGGCCGATGATGGAGCTGGCGATCGCTTCATCGCCGTCGCTGTGGCCCAGGTCGCGCACGAAGGACTTGTCGATCTTGAGAGTGCTGATGGGGAAGGACTTGAGCGCCGACAGGCTCGAATAGCCGGTGCCGAAAT
>JBEVMD010000316.1:0-14497 GCA_040508835.1 Duganella sp.
AAATGTCAGTTTGCACCGGTTTTTGGGCGTGCTAGCATCGGCTCATTCAATTCCACATAACCATATAAACAATATCCGGGAGTAGTATCCATGAGCAAAATGAGTGGTAGTGTCGCAGTCCGCTCCGCAGTACCGTCGCTGATCGCCCTGGCCATCGCCAGCGCCTTCCCGCTGCAATCGGCCATAGCTGCCGAAGCCGAAGCCATCGCCCAGCCGGCAGCCGAGGCGCAGGACGCCGCCGCGGCCGACGCCGCCAGCACCACCGCGCCGCGCAACCAGCTGGAAACCGTGATCGTCACGGCCCAGCGCCGCGCCGAAAACATCCGCGACGTGCCGATGTCGATCGCCACCGTCAAGGGCGACAAGCTCGATGTGCTGACCTCCGGCGCCGCCGACATCCGCTTCCTGTCCGGCCGTTCGCCGTCGGTCAGCATTGAATCGGACTACGGCCGCACCTTCCCGCGCTTTTACATCCGTGGCCTCGGCAACACCGACTTCGACCTGAACGCCTCGCAGCCGGTCGGCCTGGTGATGGACGACATCGTGATGGAAAACGCCATGCTCAAGGGCTTCCCGGTGTTCGACGTGGACCAGGTGGAAGTGCTGCGCGGCCCGCAGGGCACCCTGTTCGGCCGTAACTCGCCGGCCGGCGTGATCAAGTTCGACTCGGCCAAGCCGGTCTTCAAGCAGGAAGGCTATGTGCAGTTCGGCGTGGGCAGCGATTCGGCCCGCACCGCCGAAGGCGTGTTCAATACGGCCGTCAGCGACACCGTGGCCCTGCGCTTCTCGGGCACCAGCCAGCACCGCGGCAACCGCGTGCACAACACCAATCCTGCCGGCGACAAGGGCACCCAGGACTTCGAAGGCTACGGCGACCAGGCGTTCCGCCTGCAGGCGCTGGTCCAGCCGAACAAGGATTTTTCGGCCCTGTTCAATGTCCATGCGCGTAACTACCATGGCAACGCGGCGCTGTTCCGCGCCAATATCATCAAGAAGGGCAGCAACGACATCGTCGACGGCTTCGATTACGGTTCGTACGCCAGCGACGGCATCAACGAGCAGGATCTGCAGACCAAGGGCGGCAGCATCCGCCTGAAGTACAACGCGGGCGACATCACGCTGCACTCGATCACCGGTTACGAAAAACTCAAGTTCTACAGCCGCGCCGACGTCGATGGCGGCTACGGCGCCGTGTACGCGCCGCCGTACGGCCCCGGCTTCATCCCGTTTGCCGTGGAGACGGCCGACGTGCTGCCGAACCACCGCCAGTTCTCGCAGGAGTTCCGCGCCGAGTCGAACTACAGCGGTCCGCTGCAGTGGATCGCCGGCCTGTTCTACTTCGACGAGAGCATCCAGATCGACAGCATCAGCTTCAACACCTTCGCGCCGGGTAACCCGCAGAACCCGAACTACGCGGTGCAGTTCCAGGACACCAAGTCGTATGCGGCCTTCGGCTCGCTCAACTACACCGTGTCCGACAAGTTCAAGGTGCGCGGCGGCGTGCGCGCCACCAGCGACAAGAAGGAATTCACGGCCTCGCGCATCCAGACCGAGGGCATCGTCGGCCGCACCGACAACTCGATCGACAGCCGTTCGCACAACATCAGCTGGGACGCCAGCGGCACCTACGAACTCAATAAAGCCACCAACCTGTTCGCCCGCGTGGCCACCGGCTACCGCGCGCCGTCGATGCAGGGCCGCCTGGACGACCTGACCAGCCTCCCGTCGTTTGCGGAAGCGGAAAAGGCGCTGTCGTACGAGGCGGGCGTCAAGCAGGACCTGTTCGATCGCCGCGCGCGCCTGAGCGCCTCGGTCTTCAAGTACCGCATGAAGAACAAACAGCTGACGGCCGGTAACGGCTCGGTCAACATGAATCAGCTGATCAATGCGGACAAGGTCACCGGCCAGGGCGTGGAGCTGGACTTCCAGGCCAACCTCAGCGACGAATTCAGCATGACCTTCGGCTACAGCTACAACGACACCGAGATCAAGGACAAGAACCTGTTCGTCAAATACTGCGGCAACGTGGGCAACAACGCCGCCAGCGGCTGCACGCCGTCCAACGCGCCCGGTCCGTTTGCCGGCACGTCGGCCATCGACGGCAACCCGCTGCCGCGCGCGCCGAAAAACCAGGTGAACTTCACGCTCAAGTACAGCACGGAAATCGGCAACGGCGAGTTCTATGCCATGACCGACTGGGCGTACCGCACCAGCTACAACTTCTTCCTGTACGAAGCACCCGAGTACAAGGCCAAGAAGCTGACCGAAGGCGGCGTGCGCGCGGCCTACAAATGGGCCAACGGCAAATACGAAGTGGCCGCGTTCGGACGCAACATCACCGACCGCCAGGTGGTGCTGGGCGCGATCGACTTCGACAACCTGACCGGTATCCTGAACGAGCCGCGCACCTGGGGCGGTACGTTCAAGGTTAACTTCTGATGATGTCGCCGTGCGTGCGAACCGGATCCCCGCCTGCGCGGCGGTCCGCCGTTGCGGGTTGACGGTTCGCACGCTGGCTGTCCATGTCACTGCTCCACGCATCGCAAGGTGCGTGGGGCTTTTTTATTTTTGGGAGGCGCATTCTTGAACCATATCGTCAATTTATGGCCGCTGCTGGGCGTGGGCGTCATCGTGATCGGCTTTGCGCTGCGCGCCCATCCCGTGCTGGTGGTGATTGCCGCCTGCTTTGTTACGGGCTTTGCCGCCTTCATGGATGTGCCCACGCTGCTGGCCACCGTGGGCACGGCATTTATCAAGACCCGTAACCTGCCGCTGATCCTGCTGCTGCCGCTGGCGGCCATCGGGCTGCTCGAACGGTATGGCCTCAAGGAGCATGCGCAGGCGTCGATCGCCCGCATCAGGTCCGCCACCACGGGCCGGCTGCTGATCGTGTACCTTGCCGTGCGCGAGCTGAGCGCCGCGTTCGGGCTGACCAGCATCGGCGGCCACCCGAACATGGTGCGCCCGCTGATCGCGCCCATGGCCGAAGGCGCGGCCGAAGTGCGCTACCCGGCGCTGTCCCTGGCCCTGCGCCACCGCATCCGCGCCATGGCCGCCGCCACCGACAACGTGGGCCTGTTTTTCGGCGAGGACGTTTTTGTCGCCTTCGGCGCCATCGTGCTGATGCAGACATTTCTGCGCGGCGAAGGGCTGGAAGTCGATCCGCTGCACATCGCCCTGTGGGGCATCCCCACGGCGGTCACCGCCTTTATTGTCCACGCGTGGCGCCTGCGCCGGCTCGACGCCGAAATCATGCGCGCCATGATGAAGGGCGGCGCATGATCGTCACGCTCGACTTCTTCTACTACGTGCTGGGCGCCATGCTGCTGGTGGTGGCCGCGATGGCGCTGCGCGACGCGCATAATCCCAGGCGGTATTCGAGCGCGCTGTTCTGGGCCCTGTATGCGGTGGTGTACCTGGCCGGCGAGCAGCTGCCGCCCGTGGCCGCCGGCCTGCTGATGGTGGCGATGGCGCTGATTGCGGGTTTCGGCGGCGTGACGCTGGGGCGCTACGGCGAACGCACGCCGGCCGAGCGCCGGGACAGCGCGCGCCGGTTGGGGCACAAGCTGCTGCTGCCGGCGCTGGCGATCCCCCTGGTGACCATGATCGGCTCCACGCTATTGAAGGAGGTACAGTTCGACGGCCGGTTCCTGCTCGACCCGAAAAACGTCACGCTGGTCAGCCTGGGCTGCGGTTCGCTGATCGCGGTGGCGATTGCGTGCGCGCTCACGCGCGCCACACCGCTGCAGGCCATGCGCGAATCGCGGCGGCTGGTCGATCACCTGGGCTGGGCGGTGGTGCTGCCGCACATGCTGGCGGTGCTGGGACTGCTGTTTTCGGAAGCAGGCATGGGCAAGGCGGTGGCGCACGTGGTCACGTCGACCATCCCCATGGACATGAAGCTCGTTGCCGTCGCCGTGTACTGCATCGGCATGGCGCTGTTTACCGTCATTATGGGGAACGGCTTTGCCGCCTTTCCCGTGATCGCCGGCGGCGTGGGCGTGCCGGTGCTGGTAGGCGTGTACGACGCCAATCCCGCCGTGATGGCGGCCATCGGCATGTTCAGCGCCTACTGCGGCACCTTGATGACGCCCATGGCCGCCAACTTCAACATCGTGCCGGCCGCGCTGCTGGAACTGCCCGACAAGAACGCGGTCGTCAAGGCGCAAATCGCAACGGCGCTGCCGGTCCTGCTTGCTAATATTGCACTGCTGTATTTTCTGATGGGCAGGTAAAACCCGGCTATTTGGAGTAGAGTAGCGCTCTGCTAGGAGGTTACCCATATGCCGATGCGAAAAATCATACTGTTGACGGGGTTCGAACCGTTCAACCAGGAGACCATCAACCCTTCGTGGGAAGCGGTGCGCGCCCTGCAAGGCTGGAGCGAGGGCGACTTCATCGTCCATGCGCGCCAGCTGCCGTGCGTGTTCGGGCAGGCCAGCAAGGTGCTGCACCAGGCCGTGGAAGAACTGCAGCCCTGCGTGGTGATCGCGGTAGGGCAGGCCGGCGGCCGGGTCGACCTGTCGGTCGAACGCATCGCCATCAACATCGACGATGCGCCCATCGCCGACAACCAGATGCGCCAGATCGTCGACCAGCCGGTGGTCAACGGCGGGCCCGCCGCGTACTTTTCCACCTTGCCGATCAAGGCCATTGTCCATGCGCTGCGCGAGGCGGGACTGCCGTCGTCGGTGTCGCAAAGCGCCGGCACGTTTGTGTGCAACCACGTGTTCTATGGCCTGATGCACCAGGCGCGCGACTGGGGCACCACCATGCGCGCCGGATTTATCCACATCCCGTATCTGCCGCAGCAGGCAGCGGCGCACCCGGGCGCCGCCAGCATGCGGCTCGACGACATGATCGAGGGTTTGCGCATCGCCATCCTCACCACGCTGGCCCACACGGTGGACGTGCGCGAGGCCGGCGGCCTGACGCACTAGGCTTGCGTCGTTACTCGCCGCGCGCGGGAGGATTGAGGATGTTGAGGAAGGCGCGCACCACGGGCGCGTCGTCCAGCGCCGTATAGGTGATGTACAAATTGGCCGACGGCGCCTTGCTGCGGATCGGCACGAACACCACGCCCGGCCAGCCGATGCGGCTCGTCGTTTCCGGCAGCAGCGCCACGCCCAGTCCCGCACCCACCATGGCCAGCAGCGTTTGCGGTTCCGTCGCTTCCTGGAAGATGGTCGGCTGGAAGCCGGCGTCCACGCAGCACTGGATCAGGTAGCGCGGGAACGACGACTTGTCGAGGGCCAGCGTGAGCATCGGCTCGTCGGCGATGTCGATCAACTCGATGGCGTCGGCCTTGGCCAGCGGGTGGTGCTCGTTGATGGCCACGCACACGTTTTCCCTGAAACAGAGTTCCTGGCGCAGGTGGTCTTGCCTCAGCAGGTCCTCGTCGATGCGCGGCTCGCGCCAGAAACCGACGTCGATCTGCTTGGCGCGCAGCGCTTCGTATTGCAGGGTGGGGCCCAGTTCGTGCAGGGTCCAGGTCACGCGCGGGAACTTGGTCTGGAATTCCTCGAGCAGGCTGGGGATCGGACCCCACATGGCGCTACCCACGATGCCCACGCGCAGGCGTCCCACTTCGCCGCGGTCGATCTGGCGGATGGTGTCGATGGTCATGCGCATGCGGCCCAGCAGGTCGGATGCCTCCTGCATCAGGGCCTTGCCCGCCACGGTCAGCTCGAACGTGCGCGTGGTGCGCGCGAACAGTTTGACACCCAGTTCGCTCTCGAGCTTCATGATCTGCTGGCTGAGCGGCGGCTGCGAAATATGCAGCCGCTCGGCAGCCCGGCTGAAACTCTTTTCTTCTGCGACGGCGAGGAAGTACTTCAGTTGTTTCAGGTCGATGGACATGGGAGCTATCTTAACAAATCATGGGCAAGGCAACCATGCCTGGAACCGTAGAGCCGTAATACGTCATACCGTATACCGGTACTGCAGAATCGTCATTCCCCGCCTGCGCGGGGATGACGGAGCTGCAGCTATCGGTGCTTGTTACGCCCCCAGCATCGCCACCGCCAGCGCGGCGCCGCAGCGGGCGTTGTTTTTCACCAGCGCGATATTGGTCGCCAGGCTGCGGCCCTCGGTCAGCGCCTTGATGCGCGAGAGCAGGAATGGCGTGACGTTCTTGCCGGTCACGCCCTGGTCGTTCGCTTCGCCCAGCGCCTGCAGCGTGATGGCGTCGATTTCATCTTTCGGCATCGCATCGCTTGCCGGCACCGGGTTGCTCACCACCACGCCGCCCTTCAAGCCCAGCGCCCACTTGGTGCGGATGAAGTCCGCCTGTTCGCCCGGCGTATCGAGCTGGAAGTCCGCATTGAATCCGCTCTCCCGCGTAAAGAATGCAGGGAAGCCGCGCTGGCCCACGCTCACCACCGGCACGCCGTGGGTTTCCAGGTACTCCAGCGTGAGGCCGATATCGAGGATGGATTTCACGCCCGCGCACACCACGGCCACCGACGTCTGCGCCAGTTCCTGCAGGTCGGCCGAGATGTCGAAGCTGGTCTCGGCGCCGCGGTGCACGCCGCCGATGCCGCCCGTGACGAACACGGAAATGCCGGCCAGTTCGGCGCAGATCATGGTGGCGGCCACCGTGGTGGCGCCCAGTTTCGCCTGCGCCAGCACGAACGGCAGATCGCGGCGGCTGACCTTCATGGCGTCGGGCGAGGTGCCCAGCAGTTCCAGCTGGTCTTCGGACAGGCCGATGCAGATCTTGCCGCCGATGATGGCGATGGTGGCCGGCACGGCGCCGCCGTCGCGGATGATCTGTTCCACTTCGCGCGCCATCTGCACGTTTTGCGGGTACGGCATGCCGTGCGAGATGATGGTCGATTCCAGTGCGACGATGGCTTTGCCGGCAGCGCGGGCGGCGGCGACTTCCGGGGAAAACAGCAGGTATTGGTGCATGGTGGTTCCTTGATCAGTTGTTGGTGTAGAGCGGCGCTGCATGGCCGGGGTCGTGCGCCGCATCGGTATCGGAGATGTTGTCGAGCAGGCCGGCGTCCAGCGCGGGAGATACGGTATGCCGGCTTTGCACGGTGGCAGCGGCCAGCGCCAGGCCGCGCCGGCAGGCCAGCGTGAGGTCGCCGCTGCCGTGGTACAGCGACCAGCACACGGCGGCCGAAAAGGCGTCGCCGGCGCCGGTGACGTCCACCACGTCCACCTGGTCGGCGGCCAGCCAGACCAGGTCCTCGCCGCTGGTGTGGAACACGCCCTGGCTGCCGCACGTGACGACGACATCCTGCACGCCGCGTGCGCGCAGTGCGCCGCAGGCGGCGCGCACGTCGGCTTCGGCGGGGAGGGCGGCGCCGGCCACGGTTTCCAGCTCGGCGCGATTGAGGATCAGCAGGCGCAGGCCGCGCAGGTCGTGCGGCAGGCGCGCCATCTTCGGTTGCGACACGGCCACGATGACCAGCGCCGCACGATCGGCGCCGGCGCGTGCATCGTCCAGCAGCGCGGCCACGCTGTCGTGCGGCAGGTTCAGGTCCGCCACCGTGAGCGCTGCAGCGGCGCGCTGCGGCTGCCGGCTGGCGAGAAACTCGGGCGTGAGGCGGTCGTACAGCGCCATGTCGGCCAGGGCCACGAACAATTCGCCATCCTCGTCGAGGATGGCGGTGTAGGTGCCGCTGGAGGTCGCGGCCAGTTTGAGGCTGCCGCGCGTGTCGATGCCCGCCGCTTCCGCGTGGTCCTGCAGCGTGCGGCCCGCAGCGTCGTCGCCCAGCGCCGTGAGCAGCGCCACCGGCACGCCCAGTCGCGCCAGGTTTTCGGCGATATTGCGGGCCACGCCGCCATACACTTCCTCGGCGCTGGCGGGATTGGAGGTGCCCGGCTGCAGCGCGGCCAGCGTGCGCAGCTTGCGGTCCACGTTGGCGGCGCCGATGCACACGAGGGGACGGCGGTCGGGCAGCACGTACGCGCGGCCCAGCAGGCGCCGCTCGCGGATCAGGCCCGCGATATGGCCGGCCACGGCGGAGCGCGACAGCCGCAGTGCGCCCGCCAGGTCCTGCTGGGAAATGAAGGGGTTGGCGCGGATCAGCTGGTAGAGCTGCTCCTTCTTCGAGGTATCGTTCACGGGATGGGCTGCGCGAGCAGCATTAAACATTTGTCTGGAATGGTAAACATTTGTTCAGTCGTGGTCAATTGCGGCAGTGCGGCTTGCTGCAATGAAGTAGGTGCCCAGTTATAATAGCGCTGATTTATATGGGTTTTATATAAATCGACAAGATAAATGGTATTTGCCATACATATAGTGGATGGTGCATCATGTTGCATCTCCACGCACGTCCCATGGCCACGCTTCGGCCGCATCAAAAAAACAGAGGAAAACCATGTCTAACAATTCCCCATTCCAGGCTGCAGAAATCGTCCGCGCCCGCATTCCTGCGGACTTCAAGCCGCGCGTTGCCATGATCCTGGGCTCCGGCCTGGGCGTGCTGGCCGAGCAGATGACCGATGCGGTCACCATCAGCTTCAACGAGCTGCCAGGCTTCCCGATCAGCACCGTGCACGGCCACGCCGGTGAGCTGGTGATCGGCACCCTGGCGGGCGTGCAGGTGGTGTGCATGAAGGGCCGCGGCCACGTGTACGAAGGCTATGGCCTGGGCGTGATGACCAGCGCCGTGCGCACCATGAAGCTGCTGGGCTGCGAGATGCTGTTCGTGACCAATGCGGCCGGTTCGCTGCGCACCGAAGTCGATGCCGGCTCGCTGGTGGCGCTGACCGACCATATCAACTTCCTGCCGGGCACCCCGATGATGGGCCCCAACGACGAACGTTTCGGTCCGCGCTTCTTCAGCATGGCCAACGCCTACGATGCCGACCTGCGCGCGCTGCTGCAGGCGTCGGCCAAGGAAAAGAACGTGCCGCTGCACGAAGGCGTGTACATCGCCTACGCTGGCCCGAACTTCGAGACCCCTGCCGAAATCCGCGCCTTCAAAACGCTGGGCGCCGACGTCGTCGGCATGTCGGTGGTGCCGGAAGTGGTATCGGCCCGTCACTGCGGTTTGAAAGTGGTGGGCGTATCGGCCATCACGAATCTGGCCGAGGGCCTGTCGCCGTTCCCGCTGTCGCACGAGCAAACCCTGAAATACGCCGCCGTTGCGGCCACGTCGCTGATCGAAGTGATTCTGGCGTTCCTGGCCAACGTGGGCAAGACCCCGCAAGCGTAAGTACTACCCGAAGGGGCGGCTGGTCCGCCCTTTTTGCTTTTGAAGGAGCACACCATGAAACGCGCATTTATCCTCCTGCTTGATTCCTTCGGCCTCGGCGCCACGCCTGACGCGGACAAGTACAACGACGTCGGCGTCAACACCTTCGGCCACATTGCCGACTGGGCCGCCAAAGCCGGCACGCCGATGCAGCTGCCCGTGATGGAAAAACTGGGACTGGCCGCCGCCGCCCACGTGGCCAGCGGCGAGTGGGCGCAAGGCTTCAACCAGCGCGACGGCTTTACCGCCGCTTACGGCGCCGCGCGCGAGCGCTCCACCGGCAAGGACACCCAGTCCGGCCACTGGGAAATCGCCGGCGTGCCGGTGGAATTCGACTGGGGCTACTTCCCGAAAACCGTGCCGACATTCCCGGCCGAGCTCACGCAAAAGCTGCAGGAACTGACCGGCGTGCCGGGTTTTCTCGGCGACTGCCACGCGTCGGGCACGGAAATCATCAACCAGCATGGCGATGAGCACGTGGCCACCGGCAAGCCGATCATCTACACGTCGGCCGACTCGGTGCTGCAGATCGCCGCGCACGAGGAATCGTTCGGTCTGGAGCGCCTGTACCAAGTGTGCGAGATCGCCTTCAAGCTGGTGGAACCGTACAACATCGGCCGCGTGATCGCGCGTCCGTTCACTGGCGCCAACGGCAACTACACGCGCACGACCAACCGCCACGACTACGCGGTCGCGCCACCGGCGCCAACGCTGCTCGACCACGTGAAGAACGATGGCGGCGAAGTGATCGCACTGGGTAAAATCAGCGACATCTTCGCCACGCAGGGCGTCTCGCGCGTGGTCAAGGGCAAGGACAACATGGCGCTGTTCGACGCGCTGCTCAAGGTGCAGGACGAGGCGGGCGACAAGTCGCTCACGTTCGTCAATTTCGTCGATTTCGACCAGGCGTTCGGCCACCGCCGCGACGTCACCGGCTACTCGAACGCGCTGCACGAAATGGATGCGCGCCTGCCGGAATTCATCGCGCGCATGCGGGAAGGCGACGTGGCCGTGATCACCGCCGACCACGGGTGCGATCCGACCTGGCCTGGTTCCGACCACACGCGCGAACACATTCCGATGATCTTCTTCGGCCCCGGCGTCAAGCCGCAGCAGCTGCCGATCTCGGAATCGTTCTCCGACATCGGCCAGACCCTGGCGCATCACCTGGGCGTGCCTCCACTTTCCAACGGAAACAACCTGTTATGACCATCGACTTGAACCTCGCCGACTTCAAACGCAACGAAGCGGTCCCGCTGGACCTGGGCTGGATCAACCATATCCACGTCAACAAAAGCGCGGCCGACCGCCGCGCCGCCAGCCTGGCCAACCGCCGCACGGTGAAAAAAGAGTACCAGGCCGCGTGGCTGGTCAAGGCCATCGGCCTGATCGACCTCACCACGCTGTCCGGCGACGACACCCCGGGCCGCGTGGAGCGCCTGTGCCGCAAGGCGATGCGTCCGCTGCGCGCCGACCTGGTCGAAGCACTGGGCCTGCAGGACTATCCGCTGACCACCGGCGCCGTGTGCGTGTACCACGAGATGATCAAGCCGGCCGTGGACGTGCTGCAGGGCCGCTTGCCGATTGCGGCCGTATCCACCGGTTTCCCGGCAGGCCTCACCAGCATGGAAACCAAGGTGCGCGAGATCGAACTGTCGGTGGCCGCAGGCGCCACCGAGATCGATATCGTGATCACGCGCCAGCACGTGTTGACCGGTAACTGGCAGGCGCTGTACGACGAGATGCTGGCTTACCGCCAGGCTTGCGGCGACGCGCACGTGAAAGCCATCCTGGCCACCGGCGAACTGGTGACGCTGGAAAACGTGGCCAAGGCGTCGTGGGTGTGCATGATGGCCGGCGCGGACTTCATCAAGACGTCCACCGGCAAGGAGCCGGTCAACGCCACGATTCCCGTGTCGCTGACGATGGTGCGCGCGATCCGCGACTACCACGAGCAGACCGGCTTCAAGATCGGCTACAAGCCGGCCGGCGGCGTGGGCACGGCCAAGGCGGCGCTGCAGTACCTGACGCTGATGAAGGAAGAACTGGGCAACGAGTGGCTCGAACCCCACCTGTTCCGCATTGGCGCTTCGAGCCTGCTGACCGACATCGAACGCCAGCTCGAGCACTACGTGACCGGCAGCTATTCGGCCGCACACAGGCATGCTCAACCCTAACGCCCAACCATCAACGCAGTTTCAATGCACGGACACGTCATGCCATCAATTAAAGAGATCCTCAACACCATGGAATACGGCCCCGCACCCGAAAGCCAGAAAGAAGCGCAAGCGTGGCTGGAGCAGCATGGCCGCACCTTCGGCCTGTTCATCGACAACGGCTGGACCGACGCCGGTGAACTGTTCGCCTCCACCAATCCGGCCGATGCCTCGAAACTGGCCGACCTGACGCAAGCGACCGGCGACGACGTCGACCGCGCCGTGGCCGCCGCGCGCCGCGCGCAGCCGGGCTGGCAGGCCCTTGGCGGCCATGGCCGCGCCAAGGTGCTGTACGCGATCGCCCGCCTGCTGCAAAAGCACGCGCGCCTGTTCGCGGTGCTGGAAACCCTGGACAACGGCAAGACCATCCGCGAAACGCGCGACGTCGACCTGCCGCTGGCCGCACGCCACTTCTACTACCACGCCGGCTGGGCGCAACTGCAGGCCGAAGAATTTGCCGACTATCGCGCCGTGGGCGTGGTGGGCCAGATCGTGCCGTGGAATTTCCCCCTGCTGATGCTGTCGTGGAAAATCGCGCCGGCGCTGGCTGCCGGTAACACGGTCGTGTTCAAGCCGGCCGAATTCACGTCGTTGACCGCCATGCTGTTTGCCGAAATCTGCGTGCAGGCTGGCGTGCCGGCCGGCGTGGTCAACATCGTCACCGGCGACGGCGCCGTGGGCGAAGCCATTGTCAACCACGCGGGCATCGACAAGCTGGCGTTCACCGGTTCCACCGAAGTGGGTCGCCAGATCCGCATCGCGACTGCCGGCAGCGGCAAGAAGCTCTCCCTGGAACTGGGCGGCAAGTCGCCGTTCATCGTGTTCGAAGACGCGGATCTCGACGCCGCCGTCGAAGGCCTGGTCGATTCGATCTGGTTCAACCAGGGGCAGGTCTGCTGCGCCGGTTCGCGCCTGCTGGTGCAGGAGTCGGTCGAAGCCAAGTTCCTGGCCAAGCTGCGCGCGCGCATGGACAAACTGACGCTCGGCGCGCCGCTGGAAAAATCGATCGACGTCGGTGCGCTGGTCGATCCGATCCAGCAGCAGCGCATCACGGAGCTGGTGGAATCGGCCCGCGCCGAAGGCTGTACCGTGTACCAGCCGGCGTGCGATATTCCCGCTGACGGCGCCTGGTTCCCGCCAACCCTGATCACCGGCGCGTCCACTTCCGCCGCCGTGGCGCAGGCCGAAATCTTCGGACCGGTACTGGTGGCCATGAGCTTCCGCACTCCGCCCGAAGCCGTCCAGCTGGCCAACAACACCGTGTACGGTCTGGCCGCCTGCGTGTGGACCGAGAATATCTCGCTGGCGCTGGACGTCGCGCCGCAGATCAAGGCCGGCGTGGTGTGGATCAACACCGCCAACCAGTTCGACGCTGCGTGCGGCTTCGGCGGCTACCGCGAATCGGGCTTCGGCCGCGAGGGCGGCCGCGAAGGCATGTATGAATACATGACCGCGCTGTCGGAAGATGCGCGCCCGGCCGCGCCGGTGCTCACGGCGCCTGCCAGGACCAAGGCCGCCGTGCCAGCGACCGGTGGCGCGTTTGCCATCGACCGCACCGCCAAGATGTACATCGGCGGCAAGCAGGCCCGCCCCGACGGCGCCTACAGCCGCGCGGTGCATGGTGCCGACGGCGCCTTCATCGCCGAAGTGGGCGAGGGCAGCCGCAAGGACATCCGCAACGCGGTGGAAGCGGCCCACAAGGCTGGCGGCTGGTCGAAGGCCACCGCCCACAACCGCGCGCAGGTGCTGTACTACATCGCTGAAAACCTGGCCGCGCGCGGCGAGGAATTTGCGGCGCGCATCAGCGCCATGACCGGCGCGTCGAGCGCCGACGCCGGCAAGGAAGTGCAGGCCTCGATCGAGCGCCTGTTCTACTACGCCGCGTATGCCGACAAGTACGACGGCCTGGCGCACCAGCCGCCGATGCATGGCGTGACCGTGGCATTGAACGAGCCGGTGGGCGTGATCGGCATCGTGTGCCCGAACGAGGCGCCGCTGCTTGGCCTGATCTCGCTGGTGGCCCCTGCCATCGCGCTGGGCAACCGCGTGGTGGTGGTGCCGTCCGAAGCGCATCCGCTGTCGGCCACCGATTTGTACCAGGTGTTCGATACGTCGGACTTGCCCGATGGCGTGGTCAATATCGTCACCGGCAGCGCCGACGAACTGGCGCGCACGCTGGCCACGCACGGCGAGATCGACGCCGTCTGGCGCCACGACGGTTCGGCGGCAGGTTGCGCGGAAGTGGAACGCCTGTCGGCGGCCTCGCTCAAGCGCACCTGGGTAGGCGGCGCTAAGGGCCGCGACTGGTACAGCACGGCGCAGGCCGGCGGGCGCGCAGTGCTGGCGCATGCGTCGCAAGTCAAGAACGTGTGGATTCCCTACGGCGTTTGATGCGTTTGATGCGGTTGAAGTCGTGACCGTTGAGTAATCAAGACGTTTAACAACGTCATTCCCGCCTGCGCGGGAATGACGGATTTCAGGGCTGGTGATCTTTTCGAAGTCACCGGCCCCTCGCATTTTTCAACACCAAACATCAAGCGGAGAATCGCATGTTTTTACCCCAAGAGATCATACGCAAGAAGCGTGACGGCGGCGTTCTGTCGGCCGAGGAGATCCAGTTCTTCGTCGGTGGCATCACCACCAAGCGCATCACCGAAGGCCAGATCGCCGCGCTGGCGATGGCTGTCTACTTCAACGACATGACCATGGACGAACGCGTGGCCTTTACCCTCGCCATGCGCGACTCCGGCGAAGTGCTGGACTGGCGCTCGCTCGACCTGCCTGGCCCCGTGGTGGACAAGCACTCCACCGGCGGCGTGGGCGACGTGGTGTCGCTGCTGCTGGGCCCCATGATTGCCGCGTGCGGCGGCTTCGTGCCGATGATCTCGGGCCGCGGCCTCGGTCACACGGGCGGCACGCTCGACAAGTTCGATTCCATCCCCGGCTACCAGACCAGCCCCGACAATGCCCTCTTCCGCAAAGTGGTGAAGGAGGCCCGCTGCGCCATTATCGGCCAGACCGCCGACCTCGCCCCAGCCGACAAGACGCTCTATTCCATCCGCGACGTTA
>JBEVMD010000407.1:0-4484 GCA_040508835.1 Duganella sp.
CAAACCGAAGGAAGAAGCAGCGGCCGTCGCCAAACCAGCGCCGGCGCCCGCCCCGGTGGCAGTGGTTGCCGCCCAGGCGCAGCCGCCGGCCGCCGCCAGCACCGGCACCGACGTCATGATGATCGACACGCCGGTGCGCGCCGGCCAGCGCATTTATGCGCGCGGCTGCGACCTGATCATCACCGCGGTCGTCAACAACGGCGCCGAGATCATTGCCGACGGCAGCATCCACGTGTACAACACGCTCAACGGCCGCGCGCTGGCGGGCGCCTCCGGCAATGCCGACGCCCGCATCTTCGCCTTGAACATGGCGCCGGAACTGGTGTCGATTGCCGGTGTCTATCGGACGTTCGAGGACGGCTTCCCCGCCGAATTTGCACGATCGCCTGCGCAAATTCGTTTGATGGGTGACCGAATCGATATACTATCTGTCAATTCCGCAACTCGCGCCTGACAGGCCGCCGTTCCGCTTTCTGAAAAGGATTATCTGTGGCAAGAATTATTGTTGTAACGTCCGGTAAGGGCGGGGTCGGTAAGACCACCACCAGCGCCAGTTTTTCCACTGGCTTGGCCATGCGCGGCCACAAGACCGCCGTCATCGACTTCGACGTCGGCCTGCGCAATCTCGACCTGATCATGGGCTGCGAACGCCGCGTGGTGTACGACCTGATCAATGTGATCAACAAGGAAGCCACGCTGCACCAGGCCCTGATCAAGGACAAGCACTGCGACAACCTGTTCATCCTGCCCGCCTCGCAAACGCGCGACAAGGATGCGCTGTCGGAAGAAGGCGTGGAAGTGGTACTGAACGAACTGGTCAACATGGGCTTCGAGTACATCATCTGCGATTCGCCGGCAGGTATCGAGCACGGCGCGCTGATGGCGCTCACGTTTGCCGACGAAGCGATCATCGTCACCAATCCCGAAGTATCGTCGGTGCGCGATTCGGACCGCATCCTCGGCATTTTGCAGGCCAAGTCGCGCCGCGCCCAGAGCGGCGGCGAGCCGGTCAAGGAACACCTGTTGATCACGCGCTACTCGCCCAAGCGGGTGGAGGCGGACGAGATGCTGTCGCACGAAGACGTCAAGGAGATCCTGCGCATCTCGCTGATCGGCATCATTCCGGAATCGGAGTCGGTGCTGCACGCGTCGAACCAGGGCAACCCGGCCATCCACTTCAAGGGTACCGACGTGGCGCAAGCCTACGAGGACGTGGTGGCGCGTTTCCTCGGCGAAGAACGTCCCCTGCGCTTCGTCAACTACGAAAAGCCGGGCTTCCTGCAGCGACTTTTCGGGAGTAAGTGACCATGGCCCTGCTGTCTTTCCTGTTTCCGCAAAAGCAGAAAACTGCGACCGCGGCCAAGGAGCGCTTGCAAATCATTATCGCGCGCGAGCGCAACGGCCGCAGCGGTCCCGACTTCCTGCCCGCCCTGCACAAGGAACTGATCGACGTGATCTCGAAGTACACCAAGGTCAACGCCGACGACATCAAGATTTCGCTCGACCGCCAGGGCAACCTGGAAGTGCTCGACGTCAACGTGGTGCTGCCGGACGCCTGATTGTTAGCCTGATTGTTATTCGGTTGACGCCGGCACGTCATCTGCGATGCCGGCCGTCACCAGTTCCTGCGCCACCTTCGCACAGGCTTCCACATGCTGGTAGCCGATCTGGCGAAACGCAAAAAATCCGATTCCCGCCGACGCCAGCTGCCCCGCCAGCGGCACGTACTTGGTCGCCTGCTTGGCCGCCGTCTTGAGACCGGCCCGGCGCAGCAGGTGCATGACCAGCTCGCGCGTGACGACCTTTCCGACCAGCATGCTGCCCAGTCCCACCGCCGCCTGGTACGCGATCATCCGGAACTTGGGATGCATGCGCTCGATCTGCGCCTCCGACAGCCCGAATTCCTGGTTGATGTCCTCGATCAGGCTGGCGAACAGGCGCATGTCGGAGATGACATCGAGGCCCGGAATCGGTACCGCCGCCACGCCGGCCGAGACCATGGCCCGGCGCCGCACCAGCTGCCGGCAACGGTCGCGCGTGACATCGATGGCACCCGCCGTGCCCGGCACCAGCTTCCAATTTGTGTCTTTTTTTAATCCCATGTCGGCTCCCTGAACAGCCATCGAAAGAAACTGAAGGTTCTTTCCAAATTTCAACTTCTCCATTGAAATGGCTGTTTTTCCAGTGTACCGTGTATTAAACAAGGTGGCGGACACGATAGAAAAACGCCAATTTTGAAGAAACGAGTGTTGTTTCATGGAAAAATAAATGCAGCATTTATGGGGAGCAATTGTAAATCTCTGGTATATTCTGACGTGTCAACTCTTTAACAATTATTTCCCACGGGCAGCAGTATGAGAATCGCTGTACTTGATAACGACCGCAGCCAGGCCGACCTGATATGCCAGGTGCTGACCTCCGCCGGTCACGTTTGCCATAGTTTCCAAACCGGCAAGGATGTCCTGGCCCAGGTGCGCAAGGACAGTTACGACATGCTCATCCTCGATTGGCAGGTGGTCGACATGACCGGCGCCGAGGTGATGCGCCGCGTGCGCGAAAAGCTGCCCGACACCGCACCGGTCCTGTTCCTCACCACCAGTTCGGGCGAGGACGACATCGTCGCGGGCCTGGCTGCCGGCGCCGACGACTACATGATCAAGCCGCTGCGCCGCAGCGAAATGGTGGCGCGGGTGCAGGCGCTGCTGCGGCGCGCCTACCCGGCGCAGAACGGCGCCGAGCAGCTGCAGTTCGGCCAGTACGTGTTTGAAACCCGTCCCGGCCGCCTGCTGATGGAAGGCGCGGTGCTCGATGTCACGCACAAAGAGTTCTACCTGGCATTGTTATTTTTCCGCAACATCGGCCGTCCGCTGTCGCGCGCCTACATCCACGAAGCCGTGTGGATCCGCGAGACGGCCGTGCCGTCGCGCACCATGGACACCCACGTTTCACGCGTGCGCAACAAGTTGCAACTCAAGCCGGAGAACGGCTTCCGCCTGGTGCCGGTGTATAGCTATGGTTACCGCCTGGAAAAGCTCGGGGCTTGATTGTGGCAGGCGCGCTGCCCTGTCTTTAGGCAGTCACCCCGGCGGCTGTAGGGACATCGCGCTATAATGTCCGCTAATTCATTGCTCGGAACCGAAATGCAGCTGCTTGCCGTCGGCCTCAACCACCATACCGCCCCGGTCTCGCTCCGCGAGCAGCTGGCGTTCGCCCCTGACCAACTGGGCCAGGCAGTGATGGCGGCGCGGTCGTGGTTCGAACGGATCGACTCGCGCGGCGCCGACGAAGCAGCCATACTCTCGACCTGCAACCGCACCGAGCTGTACGCGGCCAGCCAGGTGCCCGATCCGCTCGACGCCGGCGCCCATTTCCTGGCCGATTTCCACCAGCTCAATTACGCCGACCTGCGCCCGCACCTGTACATGCTGCCGCAACACGATGCCGTGCGCCACACGTTCCGCGTCGCTTCCGGGCTCGATTCGATGGTGCTGGGCGAAACCCAGATTCTCGGCCAGATCAAGGACGCGATCCGCACGGCCGACGAAGCGGGCGGCCTCGGCACGTATCTGCACCAGCTGTTCCAGCGCAGTTTTTCGGTGGCCAAGGAAGTGCGCAGCACCACCGAGATCGGCGCCCACAGCGTGTCGATGGCCGCTGCCGCCGTGCGCCTGTCGCAGCGCATCTTCGACAAGATCTCCGAGCAGAACGTGCTGTTCATCGGCGCCGGCGAAATGATCGAATTGTGCGCCACCCACTTTGCGGCGCACAACCCGCGCTCGATCACCATTGCCAACCGCACCCTCGAGCGCGGCGAAGCATTGGCGCACCGCTTCGGCGGCCGCGCCATGCGGCTGGCCGACCTGCAGGATAAATTGCACCAGTTCGACATCGTCATCTCGTGCACCGCCTCGTCGCTGCCGCTGATCGGCCTGGGCATGGTGGAGCGCGCCATCAAGGCCCGCCGCCACAAGCCGATCTTCATGGTCGACCTGGCCGTGCCGCGCGATATCGAACCGGAAGTGGCGCGCCTGAACGACGCCTTTTTGTACACCGTCGACGACCTCGGCAAGGTGGTGCAGACCGGGCTGGAAAACCGCCAGGCCGCCGTGGCGCAGGCCGAAGCCATCATCGAAACCCGGGTGCAGTCGTTCATGCACTGGATCGACGACCGCGCCGTCGTGCCCGTGATCCAGAGCCTGCACGAAAACGGCGAGGCGCTGCGCCAGCTCGAGCTCGATCGCGCGCGCAAGATGCTGGCCAGGGGCGACGATGTGGACGCCGTGCTGGAAGCGCTGTCGCGCGGCCTCACCGCCAAGTTCATGCATGGTCCGCAGCAGGCGCTGCACCGCGCCCAGGGCGAAGAACGCGCGCACCTGGCCCAGTTGCTGCCGCAGCTGTTCCGCGGCCGTCGTTAGCGCCCGCTTTCCGCCCTGCCCCGGCCTGCTGTGCTGTCAGCACGGCCGCCGTCCTACCTCTCACACCGA
>JBEVMD010000409.1:0-9999 GCA_040508835.1 Duganella sp.
GTGCCGCTAGAAAAATTAGATTCCCGCCTGCGCGGGAATGACGGTTTTGAGGGCGGTGGTCGGTACCGAGATTTAGAAGAAGATTGATATGTCCGAAAATAAAAAAGCTGAAAAAATCACCGCCGTCAAAGGCATGAACGACGTCCTGCCGCAGGACGCCCACCTGTGGCAGCTGTTCGAGAACACCGCGCAGTCGGTCGTGCAAAGCTATGGCTTCCAGCAGATCCGCACCCCGATCGTGGAAGACACGGCGCTGTTCAAGCGCGCCATTGGCGCCGTGACCGACATCGTCGAAAAAGAGATGTACTCGTTCACCGATTCGATGAACGGCGACGAACTGACGCTGCGTCCCGAAGGCACGGCCGGCGCGGTGCGCGCGGTCATCGAACACAACCTCGTGTACGAAGGTCCGAAGCGCCTGTGGTACACGGGCCCGATGTTCCGCCACGAGCGTCCGCAGCGCGGCCGCTATCGCCAGTTCTACCAGTTCGGCTGCGAAGCCGTGGGCTTTACCGGCCCGGACGTCGATGCCGAGATGATCATGCTGTGCCGCCGCCTGTGGGACGACCTGGGCCTGGAAAACATCCGCCTGGAACTGAACTCGATCGGCGACGCGGACGAGCGCGCGCGCCATCGCGTGGACCTGATCGCGTACCTGGAAAGCCACGATGCGCTGCTCGACGCCGAAGCCAAGCGCCGCCTGCACAGCAATCCGCTGCGCATCCTCGACACCAAGAACCCTGCCATGCAGGACATGGTCAACGGCGCGCCCAAGCTGCTCGACTACCTGGGCGAGGAATCGCTGGCGCACTTCAACGGCGTGCGCAAGATCCTCGACCATAACAATATTCCGTACGTGATCAACCCGCGCCTGGTGCGCGGCCTCGATTACTACAACCGCACCGTGTTCGAATGGGTGACGGACGCGCTGGGCTCGCAGGGCACCGTGTGCGCCGGCGGCCGGTACGATCCGCTCATCGCCTCGTTTGGCGGCAAGCCCACGCCGGCCGTCGGTTTCGCCATGGGCATCGAGCGCCTGCTCGAGCTGATGAAGGAAGCGGGCGAGCCGGAACAGCCGAACCTGTGCGACGTGTACATGGTGCACCAGGGCGAGGCCGCGCAACTGCAGGCCTTCGTGCTGGGCGAGCGCCTGCGCGACGCCGGCCTGGACGTCATCATGCACGGCGCCACGCTCACCGGCGCCGGCAGCTTCAAGACGCAGATGAAAAAAGCCGACGGCAGCGGCGCGTCGTTTGCCATCATCATCGGCGACGACGAGGTGGCCAACCACACTGCGAGCGTCAAAGCGATGCGCGCGCAGGAGGGCGAGCAGCAACAAGCCACCGTGCCGTTCGACGAGGTGGTGGATTACGTGGTGGACCAGATCACCGGCAGCGGCGACCACCACCACCACGTGCACGACGAACACTGCAACCACTGATCGGCAGTACCGAGCCGTTTCACCTCCTTAACCTTTCAGCAGACGAACTAACATGGCATACGATCTCGAAGAACAAGAACAACTGGCGACCCTCAAGGCCTGGTGGGAAAAATACGGCAACGTCACGACCTGGGTGCTGATCGCCGGATTGGCGGCATACTCGGGCTGGGCCGGCTGGAACTACTACCAGCGCAACCAGACCGCCCAGGCGTCCGCCCTGTACGACGAGCTGCAAAAAGCCGTGCAGGCCAAGGACAACGCCAAGGTGCTGCGCGCCGCGGCCGACATGGAAAGCAAGTTCGCCGGCACGACCTATGCGCCGATGACCGCGCTGGTTGCGGCCAAGAGCGCCGTGGAAGCGAACGACGTCAAGTCGGCCAAGGCCCAGCTGCAATGGGCTGCCGAGCACGGCGCCGACGAGTTCAAGGCCATTGCCAAGGTGCGCCTGGCCGGCATCCTGCTCGACGAAAAAGCGTACGACCAGGCGCTGAAAGCGCTGGAAGGCAATCTGCCGGCCGCGTTTGCCGGCTCCGTGGCCGACCGCAAGGGCGATATCCTGGTCGCGCAAAACAAGCTGGCCGAAGCGCGCACCGCGTACCAGGCCGCGCTGGACGCCACCGACAAGAAAAACCCGGGCCGTCAATTGATCGAGCTGAAACTGGAAGCCATCGGCGGCACCGTGCCGGCCGCCAAGGCCGCCGCGTAAGCAGCGACACACCCGCACCCGGATAACCCGTAACGAGCAAGGTTGAAAAATTTTATGCGCATCACCGAAAAAGCTATTGCTGCAAGCATGCTGGCGCTGTTGGCCGGTTGCTCCTTGTTTGGTTCGAAAGACACCAAGAACCAGCCCGCTGCGCTGGTGGACATCACCGGCGGCATGACGCCCGCCGCCAAGTGGAAATACTCGATCGGCAAGGCCGGCAACGCCGTGTTCACGCCCGCACTGGCGGGCGACAGCGTGTACGTGGCCGATGGCGACGGCGCGCTGGCGCGCCTGAACGCGGCCACCGGCCAAGAGCTCTGGCGCATCAAGACCGGCACCGACCTGACGGCCGGCGTGGGCAGCGACGGCGACGTGACGGTGGTGGGCGGCGCGAAAGGTGTTATCCTCGCGTATGATGCCAATGGTAAAGAATTGTGGAAAGCACAAGCTTCGAGCGAAGTGCTGTCCTCGCCGGTGGTGGGCGGCGGCGTGGTCGTGGTGCGCAGTGTCGACAACGTGATCACGGCGTACGAAGCGAAAACCGGCGCCAAGCGCTGGAACGTGACCCGCACCACGCCGGCCCTGACCCTGCGCAATGCGCCGGGCATGGTGATCAGCGGCCAGAATGTCTATGTGGCCCAGCCGGGCGGCAAGCTGGTGGTGCTGGCGCTGGCCGGCGGCCTGCCGCGCTTCGAGGTGGCCGTGGGCGAGCCGCGCGGCGCGACCGAGCTGGAACGCGTGACCGATATTGCCGGCACGCCCGTGATCTTTGAAAAAGATGTGTGCGCCGTGTCGTACCAGGGCCGCGTGGCGTGCTTTGACGCCACCACCGGCGCCCCGTCCTGGAGCAAGCCAGCCTCGTCCGATGTGGGCGTGGCGGTGGACCAGCGTTTTGTATTCGTCTCCGACGACAAGGGCGATGTTGCCGCCTATAGCCGCGAAAGCGGCAGCAACGCCTGGAAGAACGACAAGCTGTCCTATCGCCGCCTCTCGACCCCCGTGTCGTACGGCCGCGCCGTGGCCGTTGGCGACTACCAGGGTTACATCCACTTCCTGTCGCGGGAAGATGGCGCTCTGATAGGTCGAGTCGCGACCGATGGCAGCCCGATCCAGTCGGCCCCCGTCATCGCCGGCTCGAATTTGATTTTTCAAACTCAAGCAGGAACTGTGACCGCTCTCGCGGTCGAGTAATTCAATGAAGCCGGTAATCGCACTTGTGGGTCGACCCAATGTAGGGAAATCGACCTTGTTTAATCGTCTGACCCGCTCGCGCGATGCGCTGGTGGCGGACTTGCCTGGGTTGACGCGCGATCGTCACTATGGCGAGGGCCGTGTCGGCGAACGTCCCTTCCTCGTCATCGACACGGGCGGCTTCGAGCCGGTCGCCAAGGAAGGCATCATGCATCAGATGGCCAAGCAGACCAAGCAAGCCGTTGCCGAGGCCGACATCGTCGTGTTCCTCGTCGACGGCCGCCAGGGTCTGACGCCGCATGATAAAACCATTACCGACTTCCTGCGTAAAAGCGGCCGTCCGGTCATGCTGGTCGTGAACAAATCGGAGGGCATGCGCTACACGGCCGTGGTCTCCGACTTTTACGAGCTGGGCCTGGGCGAGCCGTACTCGATCTCGTCGGCGCACGGCGACGGCGTGGCCGACCTGGTGGAAGAGGCGCTGAACCTGGCGTTTGCCCAGCGTCCCGACGAACCGGAAGAGCTCGACCCCGCCCAGCGCGGCGTCAAGATCGCCCTGGTCGGCCGTCCCAACGTGGGCAAGTCCACGCTGATCAACACCCTGGTCGGCGAAGAGCGCGTGATCGCGTTCGACATGCCGGGCACCACGCGCGATTCGATCGAGATTCCGTTCGAGCGCGAAGGCAAGCAGTACACGCTGATCGACACGGCCGGTATCCGCCGCCGCGGCAAGGTGTTCGAAGCGATCGAGAAATTCTCGGTCGTGAAAACTCTGCAGTCGATCTCGGAAGCGAACGTGGTCGTGCTGATGCTCGACGCCCAGCAGGACATCTCCGAGCAGGACGCCCACATCGCCGGCTTCGTGCTGGAGACGGGCCGTGCGCTGGTCATCGCCGTCAACAAGTGGGACGGCCTGCGCACGGACGAACGCGACGAGATCAAGATCGATATCGACCGCAAGCTCGATTTCCTGTCGTTCGCCAAGATGCATTTTATTTCCGCACTGAAGTCGCAGGGCATCGGCCCGCTGATGAAGTCGGTGGATGCCGCCTATGCGGCGGCCATGTGCAACCTGTCGACGCCGAAATTGACGCGTGCGCTGATCGAAGCGGTGGAAAAGCAGGAGCCGCGCCGCAAGGGTTCGATCCGTCCGAAGCTGCGCTACGCGCACCAGGGCGGCATGAATCCGCCGGTGATCGTCATCCACGGCAATGCGCTGGAAGCGGTAGGCGATCCGTACAAGCGCTACCTGGAAAAGCATTTCCGCGATACGTTCAGCCTGATCGGTACGCCGTTGCGGATCGAACTGCGCACCGGTAAAAATCCGTTCGATAAGCGCACGGAAAAGAAGTAAATCAAAACCGGCGCACGGGCCAGTCGGCCAGGTCGCATTTTGTGACCTGGCTGGCGCCTTAGTTTTCAATTAAATAGGCTGTTTTTTTGCAGTGCGACACTGCAAAAAAAGCAAAAACAGGTTACAGTGGCTTGGAAGCACCATTCCCGACGTGGCGAGCGGTGTTTCAGCGAATATCATTTGACTTTCGCTGGGCCACGTACTTGAAATCAAGCGTTTCGCCTCCAAATCCAACACAACAACATAAAATGGAGCTGTTATGAGCAACAAAGGGCAACTGTTACAAGACCCATTCCTGAACGCACTGCGTAAAGAGCATGTGCCGGTCTCGATCTACCTCGTCAACGGCATCAAGCTGCAAGGCCACATCGAATCGTTCGACCAGTACGTCGTACTGCTGCGTAACACCGTGACCCAGATGGTCTACAAGCACGCCATCTCCACCGTGGTACCGGCGCGCGCCGTCAACCTCAGCATCGATTCCGAAGCGGACTAAGCGCTTGCAATATCGCTTCTCTCCAACCCAACAGATCGTCGTATGCGTGCAGCTCTAGTCGGTATTGATTTCGGCCAGGGTGACTTTGGCGCCAGCGTCGAGGAACTGCAACTGCTGGCTCGCTCAGCAGGTGCGGAGCCCGTGACGACGATCACCGCCAAGCGTTCCGCTCCGGACTCCGCTTATTTCGTCGGCAGCGGCAAGGCTGATGAAATCGGCCAGGCTGTGCTGGACGACCGCATTGAAATCGTCATCTTCAACCACGCCCTGTCGCCGGCCCAGCAGCGTAACCTGGAAAAGCGGCTGAACGTTCGCGTGCTCGACCGTACCAGCCTGATCCTCGACATCTTCGCCCAGCGCGCCGCTTCCCACGAGGGCAAGCTGCAGGTGGAGCTGGCGCAGCTGCAGCACCTGGCCACGCGCCTGATCCGCGGCTGGACCCACCTTGAACGTCAAAAGGGTGGTATCGGCCTGCGCGGTCCGGGCGAAACCCAGCTCGAGACCGACCGCCGCCTGATCGGCGAGCGCGTCAAAGCGTTGCGCGCGCGCCTGGCCAAGCTGCGCAAGCAGCACGAGACCCAGCGCCGCTCGCGCGGCCGCAGCCAGACGTTTTCCGTGTCGCTGGTCGGCTATACCAATGCCGGCAAATCCACCTTGTTCAACACCGTGACCAAGGCCGGCGTGTACGTGGCCGACCAGCTGTTTGCCACGCTGGACACGACCTCGCGCCGTGTCTACATGGGGCAGGAAGTGGGCAACGTGGTGATCTCGGACACGGTCGGTTTCGTGCGCGAACTGCCGCACCAGCTGGTTGCCGCATTCCGGGCCACGCTGGAGGAAACCATCCACGCCGATTTGCTGCTGCACGTGGTCGACGCGTCGTCGCCGGTGCGCATGGAGCAGATCGAGCAGGTCAACCTGGTGCTCAAGGAAATCGGCGCCGATCATATTCCGCAGATTCTGGTGTGGAACAAGATCGATGCGGCCGGGCTCGAGCCGTCGGTCGAGCGTGATGAATATGATAAAATTTCTCGCGTTTTCCTTAGCGCCCGCACCGGCGTCGGTGTCGACCTGCTACGCGACGCCATCGTCGAATGGGCCAAGGCGGCCCCCGGCGCGCGCCTGAACCAGGCCTACCCGGTCGATGGCGACGATGCCGGCCAGGCCGGCGCTACCGAAGATGCAGCAGACGAAGCTGAGGAAGCGGATCCGTCCGATTCCGAGGCAGACAGCAGTTCCCCTACAACTCACGTCGGATCCCACTAATGCGTGTCCCCTCAATGATGAAACGTCTCGGCATCAAGCTGTCGCTGAACGATCCCCGCTGGGGCTCGGACAAGAAAGACGGCGAGCCGCGTGCGAATGAAGGCAAACGACCTGGCGAAGGTCCGCCGGACATGGAGCAACTGTGGCGCGATTTCAATCAACGCCTCAATACCTTCTTCGGCCAGAAAAAACGTCCCGACAACGGTAACAACAACGGCAACGGCACGCCGCCAACCGGCCCGCGTCCCGACCCGGCCGGCATGCGCGCCACCGCTGGCGCCATTGCCGGCGTGGCTGCGCTGATCTGGCTCGCTTCCGGTTCGTTTACCGTGCAAGAGGGCCAGGCCGGCATCGTCTACACCTTCGGCAAGGTCAGCCACACCACGGGCGCCGGTTTCAACTGGCGCTGGCCGTACCCGTTCCAGACCAATGAAACGGTGCGCGTGTCGCAGATGCGTATGGTCGAGATCGGCTATCGCGGGAACATCAAGAACAAGCAGCTGCAGGAGTCCCTGATGCTGACCGATGACGAAAACATCATCGACATGCAGTTTGCCGTGCAGTTCAAGCTGAAAGACCCGATCGCCTGGCTGATGAACAACCGCGACGAGGAAGAAACCGTGCGCCAGGTCGCAGAAACCTCGATCCGCGAAATCGTCGGCAAGAACAAGATGGACTTCGTGCTGTACGAGGGCCGCGACAAGGTGGCGTACGAAACGCAGGTGCTGATGCAGCAGATCCTCGACCGCTACGCTTCCGGCGTGCTGATCTCGGGCGTGACGCTGCAGGCCGTGCAGCCGCCGGAGCAGGTGCAGGGCGCCTTCGACGACGCCGTCAAGGCCGGCCAGGACCTGGAACGCCAGAAAAACGAAGGGCAAGCTTACGCCAACGGCGTCATTCCGGTCGCGCGCGGTAACGCGTCGCGCCTGATGCAGGAAGCGGAAGCCTATCGTTCGATGGTCACCGAAAACGCTACCGGTAACGCCAACCGCTTCAAGCAGGTGCTGGTCGAGTACCAGAAGGCGCCGGCCGTCACGCGCGACCGCATGTATCTGGACACCATGCAGGAAATCTTCCGCAGCACCAGCAAGGTGATGGTCGATTCCAAGAATGGCAACAACCTGCTGTACCTGCCGCTCGACAAGCTGATCGCCCAGGCGGCAGCGGGCGACGCGGCTGCGCGCAGCAGCAGCAGCAGCGCCGCAGCCACCGCGCCGGCGACTGCAACCTTGCCGGCGGATGTGATGCCGTCGGTGGAAGTGAGCCGCACGCGCGAACCGCGTCCGCGTGACTCCGGACGTGAACGGGAGGGTCGTTAATGAATCGCATAGCTAGTTCCCTCATCGCAGCTTTTGTCGTGCTGCTGGTGCTGTCGTCGATGGTGTTCGTGGTCGACCAGCGCAAGTACGCGATCGTGTTCGCGCTGGGCCAGATCAAGGAAGTCGTCCGTGAACCGGGCCTGCACTTCAAGCTGCCGCCGCCGTTCCAGAACGTGGTGATGCTCGATAACCGCATCATGACCATCGAGTCGCCCGATGCCGAGCGTTTCATCACGGCCGAGAAGATGAACATCCTGGTCGACAGCTTCGTCAAATGGCGCATCGGCCGCAACGAAGGCCAGGCCAAGCTGTATTACGTCACCTTCAGCGGCGACGAAACCCGCGCCCGCGACCGCATGTCGGTCATCATCAAGGCGGCGCTGAACGAGGAAATCACCAAGCACACGGTGAGCGAGGTCATCTCGGGCAAGCGTGGCCAGGTGATGGAAGCGATCCGCAACAAGGTGGTGACGGAAGCGGCCCAGATCGGCGTCGACATCATCGACGTGCGCCTGAAGCGCGTGGAGTATGTTGAGCAGATCAACAACTCGGTGTACGAGCGCATGAAAGCCGAGCGTACCCGCGTGGCCAACGAACTGCGTTCGACCGGCGCTGCCGCCTCGGAAACCATCCGCGCCGACGCCGACCGCCAGCGCACCGTGATCCTGGCCGAAGCGTACCGCGACGCCGAGAACATCCGCGGCGAGGGCGACGCCAAGGCCTCGCAGATTTATGCGGAAGCCTTCGGCCGCAACCCCGAGTTCTACAAGTTCTACCGCAGCCTGGAAGCCTACCGCACCTCGTTCAAGAACCACAGCGACGTGATGGTGGTGGACCCGAGCTCGGACTTCTTCAAGTACTTCAAGAACTCCGGCGCCAGCGGTCAGAAGTAAGCTGCACGCTGCGCCGCCATGCGGCGTGGCTGCCAGCTCGCAACGCCCGAACCGTCAATCCCGTGCAGGCGGGAATCGAGTTTCCACGGTCCGCCCGCCAAACTGGATCCCCGCCTGCGCGCGGATGACGGCTTTCCGGTCGTTGGTAGTATTCAATTTTTACCTCCCCCCACGCATTTTCGCGTAAAATATCAGGTTCGGCCTGTCACTTGTTGACACGCGGCGCCTGCGTCGCCTTACTCAATTTTTAATTATTTCAGTAACAGTCCCCATGCCGAATTGGCTTTTGCCCGAGAATATCGCCGACGTTTTGCCGTCGGAAGCCCGCAAGATTGAAGAACTGCGTCGTCTGATGCTGGATAACTTCCGTCTGTACGGTTACGAACTGGTGATGCCGCCGCTGCTCGAGTACCTCGAGTCGCTGCTCACCGGCGCCGGTTCCGACATCGACCTGCGCACCTTCAAGCTGGTGGACCCGATTTCGGGCCGCCTGCTGGGCCTGCGCCCGGACATGACCACGCAAGTGGCGCGCATCGACGCCCACCTGCTCAATCGTGCGTCGGTCACGCGCCTGTGCTACGCCGGCAACGTGCTGCATACCCATCCGTCGGGCCTGCATGCGACGCGCGAGCCGCTGCAGATCGGCGCCGAGATCTACGGCCACGCCGGCCTGGAAGCGGACGCCGAGATCCAGGAACTGGCGCTGTCCACGCTGGCCCTGGCCGGCTTTACGCAGGTGCGGCTGGACCTGACCCACGTGGGCGTGCTGCGCGCGATCATTGAACAGGATGCCGCTGCTGCCAAGGACGAAGCCGCGCTGTACCTGGCGCTGCGCGCCAAGGATGTGTCGGACTTGAAGGCACTGACGGCCAATTACGCGCCGCCAACGCGCGAGGCGCTGCTGGCATTGACCCAGCTGTACGGCGACATCGACGTGCTGAAGAAAGCGCGCGAAGTCCTGCCGGACCTGCCGGGCATTGCCAAGGCGCTGGCCGAACTGGCGGCGCTGGCCGCCCACGCGCTGGGCCGCGCCGAGGTCGCCATCGACCTGGCCGACCTGCGCGGCTACCAATACGAAAGCGGCGCGATGTTCGCGCTGTATGTGCCAGGCTTGCCGAACGCGGTTGCGCGCGGCGGCCGTTACGATCACGTAGGCGAAGCCTTCGGCCGGGCCCGTCCCGCCACCGGCTTCTCGCTCGACCTGCGCGAGCTGGCGCGCCTGTTACCCACTGCGGAACGCAAGCATTCGATCCGCGCACCGTGGGGCAACGCGCCGGAATTGAAAGAAAAAATCGCCGAGCTGCGCAAGTCCGGCGAAGTCGTGATCCAGAGC
>JBEVMD010000431.1:0-3924 GCA_040508835.1 Duganella sp.
GTCGTCCCAGTAAAACACGTCGTCGCTGGTGAGCACGCGCGCGCCGGCGCGCCACTCAGCGGGCACGATGGCGGTGGAGCCGGTGGTGATCACCACCCGTTCGGTCTCGACGATGGTGTGCTGGTCCACCTGCAGCCGGGTGGGGCTCAGGAAGCGGGCGTGGCCGTACAGCTTGTCTTCGGCCGGATAGGCGTCCACCGCTTCCGCAACAAACGCGACAAAACGATCGCGTTCGCTACGCACGCGCGCCATCACGGCGCGGCCGTCGATGGCCAGTGGGCCCGGATGCACGCCGAACGGCGCTGCTTCGCGCACGGCATGCGCGGCGTCGGCCGCAGAGATCAGCAATTTGCTGGGCATGCAGCCCACGCGGGCGCACGTGGTGCCAAAGGCATTGCCCTCGATCAGCAAGGCTTTTTTGCCGCCGCTGGTGGCCGCGCGGTAAGCCGTCATGCCGGCGGTGCCGCCGCCGATGACGGCGACTTCTGTTTTGATAGTTTTAATGGTGGTCATAGGCCATAGGGGCTGATTCGATTGAAATTCAGAAACTTTGCCACAGAGCAAAATCGATTAGTATTGCTTATTGTTCTTAAATTTTATAAGTACAGCTTATGGGCACACTTGATTACCGCGCACTGACCGTGCTGGACGCCGTCGTCAGCCAGGGCAGCTTTGAAAAAGCCGCGCTGGCGCTGGGCATCAGCCAGTCCGCCGTCTCGCAACGCATCAAGGCGCTGGAAGACGCGGCCGGCCGCCTGCTGGTCGTGCGCGGCCAACCGGCCGTGCCCACCGGGCTCGGCCAACGGCTGGTGTCGCACCACCGCAACGTCAAACTGATGGAAGCGGCGCTCGATATCGATCTTGGCAACAAGGTTAGCATGCCAGAGATCGGATTGGCGGTCGATGCCGCCAGCCTGGCCACCTGGTTCCCGCTCGGATTGCAGCCGCTGCTGTCGCCGCCACGGTTTCAGCTGGCCATCCAGCAGGCCGACCGTGCGATGGCCCTGCATCTGGTGCGCGAGGGTAGCGTATTTGGCGCCGTGGTCGCGCAGGGTAGCGACGACCTGCCAGCTGGCGGCGGCGGGCCGACCGTCACACCGCTGGGCGTGATGCGCCACGTGTGCGTGGCCACGCCGGTGTTTGCCGGCCACTGGTTCGGCGACGGTTTCGCCCTGGAAGCGGCGCAGCTGGCGCCGGCCATGGCGGTGGACAAGGAGCTGCTGTCCGGCTTTCTGCGCGACGTGCTCGACCTGAAGGGGTCCTATCCGCACCACGCCATGCCGCCGTCGGCCGCCAGCCTCGAATGCATCTACGGCAGCCTGGCCTACGGCCTGATGCCGCTGCCGCAGGTGGCGCGCGCGCTCGACGAAGGCCGGCTGGTGGACCTGGCGCCGGGCCGCCACGTGGACATTTCTCTCAACTGGCATGCGTGGAATCTCGATACGCCATTTACGCGCATCCTGAGCGAGCAGCTGGTGGCCACCGCGCGACGGGTGCTGCTGCAGACCTAGATATCGAGCGGATCGACTTCCAGCGACCATTTCACGCGGCTGGTTTTCATGGAGCGCAGCATCTGCATCCACTCCTTCAGGAACGCCTGCAACTGCGGGCGTGATGGCGATTCGATCAGCAGCTGGGCGCGATCGACGTTGTGCACACGCGTCATGGTCATCGGGATCGGGTCGTTGATCGTGATGTTGGGGTGCGCCAGGCAATCGCGGGCGATGGTCAAGAATTCGATGGCGGTCGCCAGCTCGCGCGCCTCGGCCCGCAGCAGCGCCTGGAATAAATAGGGCGGCAGCGCGGCCTGCTCGCGCTCTTCCAGCAGCGCCGATGCGAAATGGTCGTAATCGTGGTTGACCACCGCGCCGTACAGCGGGTGCTGCGGATAGCGGGTTTGAATCAGCACCTCGCTCTCGCTGCCGCCCTCCGTGCGGCCCGCCCGCCCCGCGCGGCCCGCCACCTGCATCAGCTGCGCGAACAGCCGCTCGCTGGCCCGGTAATCCTGCGAGAACAAGGCGGTGTCGGGATTGAGGATGCCCACCAGCGTGAGTTTTTTGAAATCGTGGCCCTTGGCCACCATCTGGGTGCCGATCAGGATATCGACCTCGCCCCGGTGCACGGTGTCGAATGCTTCCTGCGCGCTGCCCTTCTTGCGGGTGGAGTCGGCATCGATGCGCAGCACGCGCGCTGCGGGGAACAGCAGTTGCAGGCCCTCTTCCACGCGCTGGGTGCCACGTCCCAGCGGCTGCAGGTCGACATTGCCGCACGTGGGGCAGTGACGGGGAATGCGCAGCTCCAGGCTGCAGTGGTGGCAGCGCAGCCGGTGTTCTGGGCGGTGCAGCACCATGAACGACGTGCAGCGCGTGCACTCGCTGATCCAGCCGCACGCCTCGCAGCAGATCACGGGCGCGTAGCCGCGGCGGTTGAGGAACAACAGCGACTGTTCGCCGCGCTCCATGCGCAGGCGCAGCGCGTCGATCAGCTGCGACGTCAAACCGTCTTTCGGCTTGTCGCGCTCCATGTCCAGCAGTTTTACTTGCGGCAGCACGGCGTTTTTCACGGCGCGCTCGCGCAGTTCCAGCTTGCGGTAGCGGCCCGACTGCGCGTGGTGCCAGGTCTCGAGCGACGGCGTGGCCGATCCCAGCACGATCGGGATCTGCAGCTGCCAGGCGCGCCACACGGCCAGGTCGCGCGCCGAATAGCGCAAGCCTTCCTGCTGCTTGTACGACGGGTCGTGCTCCTCGTCGATCACGATCAGTTTCAGATGGGGCAGCGACGCCAGGATGGCCAGCCGCGTGCCCAGCACGATGCGCGCGCGGCCCTGGTGCGCGGCCAGCCAGTGCAGCATGCGCTCGCCCTCGGACAGGCTGCTGTGCAGCGTGGCCAGCATCACGCCCGGGAAGCGCGCGCGGATATTGCCTTCCAGCTGGGGCGTGAGATTGATTTCCGGGACCAGGATCAGGATCTGGCCGTGCGGCTCGCGCGTGAGCACCTGGTCGCACGCCTGCAGATACACCTCGGTCTTGCCGCTGCCCGTCACGCCGTACAGCAGGGTGGGCGTAAAACCTTCCGCGCCGCCGATGAAGTCGGCCGCCTGCTGCTGCTGCGCGTTGAGCGCCGGTGGATTGGCGGGGGTGGCGTCGTGCAGGGTCTCGTTTTTGGCCAGCTTCCTGATGGCGCGGTCCAGCGCCACGGTGGTGTGCACGCGCAGGTTCTTGGGCAGGCCGGGCAGCGCCACCTCGCCCAGCGGGCGCTGGTAGTAATCGGCGGCAAAGCCGGCCAGCGCCAGCCACTCCGGGGACAGCGGAGAGAGCTGGCTGCGCACGGCCAGCGCATCCTTGAGCTTGGCGGCCGGGACGTCGGTATGATCGGTGACCGCCACGATCAATCCCATCACCTCGCGCGCGCCGAACGGCACCAGCGCCAGCTGCCCCACCTGCGGACGCGCGTTCGCCTCGCACGACCAGCGGTAGTCGAAAACGGCATTGAGCGGGGTGTCGAGCGCCAGGCGCAATATGCAGTGGGGAAAGAGTCCGGTCATGGTGCGGCAGCGAGGAGAATTTTATGTGGATAACTTTGTGGACAAGGGAATCTTAACTCACAGAAAGTGGTCACAACAGGCATGCTATCGTCCAATATCCGGTGAAAAGGCAAAATTTTTATCCTTTAAAATCAGTCACTTGAAAAATAGCTGAGAGTGGGACGGCAAGCGCGGATTTTTATCGGCCGCTGTGCATAAGTGAAGTATTTAGCATGCAAACCGATACATAAACAGGGTCGAACCCGGTCATTATCCCCAATCCCGCGCTAAGTCCCGGTTTACTAAGACCTTTTATTTTTTATCCACAGTTTATGTGGATAACTTTGTGGAGAATGGCAAAATAAGCGGTCGTCCCCTTGTGTGCAACATGGGTTAACTGA
>JBEVMD010000456.1:0-2785 GCA_040508835.1 Duganella sp.
CTTCACGGCAGCGCGCATCTTGGCCATTTCGGCCGGTGCGATGTCGTTGTGGATCATGCCCTTGGCCTTCAGCTCGCCGACGGCCTTGGCCGACGCGTCACGGCTGACAGCGCGCTGGTAGTTCTGCGCTTCGGTGGCGGCTTCCTGGATCAGCTTCTGTTCCACCGGCGACAGCTTGTCCCAGAAGCGCTTGCTGATCTGGATCGGGTTGGTCGCGTACACGTGGTTGGTGCCGCTGACGAACTTGTTCACTTCGTAGAACTTGCTCGACAGGATCACGGCGTACGGATTTTCCTGGCCGTCGACCGCCTTGCTTTCGAGCGCGTTGTACAGCTCGGCGAAGGGCATCGGCAGCGGGTTCGCGTTGAAGGTCTTGAACGTTTCCAGGAACACCGGGTTCGGGATCACGCGCAGCTTCAGGCCGGCCAGGTCTTCACCCTTGGTGATGGGGCGCTTGCTGTTGGTGACGTTGCGGAAGCCCAGGTCGAAGAAACCCAGGACGACCAGGCCCTTTTCCGGCAGCTTGGCGGTGATCATCTTGCCCAGCGGGCCGTCGACCATCGCATCGGCCTGCTTGGCGTTGGCGAACAGGAACGGGAAGTCGAACAGGCCGAATTCCTTGACGATGCCGGTCAGCGACGTCGTCGATGCGACGAACATCTCCTGCACGCCGCCCTGCAGCGCCGACTGCTGCTGCAGTTCGTTGCCCAGCTGGCTGCCCGGGAATTCCTTGACCGTGATCTTGCCGCCGCTCTTGGCTGCGACGAGTTCGGCGAACTTCTTGGCGCCGAAGCTGGTGGGGTGGTCGGCATTGTTCAGGTGGCCGAAACGGATGGTGCGCTCCTGGATGTCCTGAGCCAGTGCCAGGCCGGCGGCGCTCAGCAGAGCGACAACTGCGGTGAGCTTGATCAGCGATTTCATGGGGTCTCCTAATTGGGCAAACGACGATGGTGCAACGGGTGCGCGGTCTGCTTGCAACGCGCGGGGCCGTCCTTCGGTCGACACGGAGCCGAAGCCCTTCGACGACTGGCGCGCTTGCTGGCATCAGACCGTTTCACTGGTCAGAACGCGGTTCCAATTCTATGGTGGCTGCATGGAGGGTCAACCAGGGTTCCCCCTGATGTCCGCCCATGCCGGCATGTCGGGTGCTGCGCCTGCAGGGCGCAAGCTGCGGGTCGGATGGCATTGTTGGCCACCATCGCCAAAACGCGCGGCCTGTTTTATTTGCTGTCGGGGTAAGCGCCACCCAGCTGCTGGGTGACGTGGCGCGCCATCAGCTGCACCGCCGGCGCGTGGCTGGCCACGAGGCGCACCGACGGCAGCGTCAGCGCCAGCACACCGGCCAGGCCGCGATCGGGCGCGAACACCGGCGCGACGATGGCCGCCAGCTCGGGCACGATGTCGCCATCGGCCACCAGCAGGTGCTGCGCACGGATGCGCGCACCGCGCACACCGCCGCCCTTGGGGCTGGCGTAGGCCAGCAGCACCTTGCCGGTGACCGTGCGCGCCAGCGGCCGCATGTCGCCGGCGCGGGTGTGGTCGCGCACCGTGTGCGGCGAGTCGGCGCGGAACAGGCACAGGTCCTGATCGCCCTGCTGCACGTGGAAGGAGGCGCTTTCGCGCGTGAGCGTCACCAGCTCCTGGATCGCCGGTTGCACCACCTCGCCGATCGAGAACGACGCGCTGTACACGGCGTTGAGCCGCGCCACGGCCGAACCGAGCGCGAAGCGGCCGTCGACATGGCGGCGCACGAGGTTGGCGTTCTCCAGCGACGCCAGCAGGCGCAGCACGGTGCTCTTGTACTGGCGCGTCGACTCGGCCAGTTCCGACAGCGTCAGCGTCTCGCGGCCCAGCGCGAACGCGTTGAGCAGGCTGAGGGCACGGTCCACCGAGGCCACGCCGCCGGGTGCGGCACGCTGTTCCGACAGAGGAGGGACGAGCGCTTTTCGAGGCATGCGGAGGTGTCCAGAGCGTTGAGTTGCGCCACGCCGCGCGGGCAGGGCCCATCCCTGGTCGCGGCGCGAAGTGGCCGAAAATGGTACATCGTTCTTGCTGACAGAACAATGCCGGGCATCCAGCAATGCGCTCGCGGAGCGCGACACGTCGCGCCCCGGCTTGTGGACTTGCGAATCTGCGGACTTGTCAGACGCCGCCGGCCCGCCGGCGCGCACCCCTCAGCGCTTCACGATCCGGATCGTGGTGCTCTCGTTGACGGTGCCTTCCAGCGTCTTCGCATCGACCGGCTTCAGCAGCACGGTCAGGTCGGGGCAGGCCGGGGCCACCGACGACCCCCACACCGTGAACTCCATGCGCTCGGGCAGGCTGCGCTGCACCGTGATCGGGAACTTCTTGCCGCTGCAGGCCTTGTTCACCTTGGCGCCCTTGCGCGGCTGGTCCTGCCAGGTGCCGCCGAAATTGGCAACCACCAGGCTGGCCGCGGCCGCGCTGCCGTCGGCGGCCTTCATCGTCACGTTCCAGCGGCCGTCGTAGAGGTCGGTGTCGGTTTCCTGCGCATGGGCCAGGGGCGCGCACAGCAGCAGGGCGGTGGAGAGGGCGGACGCGAGGTGGCGTTGCATGATCGAGGGCCTTTGTGCCACGGCGCGCGCTGGCGCCGCGAAGAGAACGAAGGTTCATTCTATGGAACGGCGTTGCATTCCCGCACTGGCGAAAGCACGGGGGAACCTGCGGCGCTCTGTGTCATCCACGCCGCCATGTCACAAAGCCGCCAGCTCGCACGTCTGGTGTGCAATCACACGCCCGCGAGGAATCCGCTGAGATGGACGAC
>JBEVMD010000484.1:0-4311 GCA_040508835.1 Duganella sp.
CGTGGCCGCGCCGCTGGTGCTCGACGGCGGTGACCACATCGTCGACTTCCTGAAACAGCTCACCGCGCAAGCGCCTTTGACCGGCGTGTTCCACGCGGCCGGCGTCGAGCTGCTGCGTCCCGTCAAGCTGTCGAAGGCGCAGCAGTTCGACGACGTGTTCGATTCCAGCGTGAAAACCGCGCTGGCGCTGGCCCGCGCCGCCGCCCTGCGCGGCGTGATGGCGGACGGCGCGGCGCTGCTGTTCATGTCGTCGGTGGCCGGCCAGAGCGGCCAGTCGGGCATGAGCGTGTATTCCGCTGCCAAGGCGGCCATCGACGGCCTGGTGCGTTCGCTGGCCGTGGAACTGGCGCCGCGCGCCATGCGCGTGAACAGCATTGCTGCCGGCGCGGTCGAGACCGCCATGCACGCGCGGCTGGGCCGCGGCCTGCCCGACGACGCCATGCAGGCGTACGAACACCGCCATCCGCTGGGTTTTGGCAAGACCGACGACGTGGCGCAGGCGGCGGCATTCTTGCTGTCGCCAGGCGCGCGCTGGGTGACGGGCGCCACCTGGGCGGTCGATGGCGGCTACCTGGCCCGCTAGCCTCTTCTTGACTGGAACCGCATGAAAAACCTCATCATCGTCGGCGCCGGCCGCTTTGCCCGTGAAGTGCTGTGCTGGCTAGAAGACAGCCTGGACCCGGCCAGCGAACGCATCGCCGGCCTGCTCGACGACACCCTGGCGCCCGGCCCCATGCTGGACGCCGACTATCCGTATCCCCTGCTGGGCGCGATCGGCAACTACCGGCCGGCCGCCGGCGATGCGCTGGTGCTGGCCATCGGCGCACCGCAAGCCAGGCTGCGCATCGCGCGCGACCTGGCCGCGCGCGGCGCGCAGTTCCACAGCCTGGTGCACCCGAGCGCCATCGTTGCCCGCACGGCCAGACTGGGCCGGGGCGCCGTGGTGTGTCCGTTCGCGCTGGTGTCGGCCGGCAGCCAGGTGGGCGATTTCGTCACCATCAACAGTTATGCCAGCGTGGGCCATGATGCCGTGCTGGGCGATGGCTGCACGCTTAGCTCGCACGTGGACATCACGGGTGCCGTGCAGCTGGGCGAGGCCGTGATGGTGGGCTCCGGCGCGTCCGTGCTGCCGCGCGTGAAAGTGGGCGCGAACGCGACCGTGGGAGCCGGCGCCGTGGTCATGCGCCGCGTGGCCGACGGCGCCACCGTGTACGCCGCACCGGCCAAAACCCTGTGAGCGCCATCGTGACCAACCCCGCCGCCGCCGTCCCCGGCCCGGTGCCTGCCCTGTCCCAGGCGCGCCAGCTGCGCGACCGGTTCTGGCACCTGCTGTGCCACCGCAGCGAACTGCCGGCCAATGGCGACTATTTGAAACTGACCTGGCTGGGCGAGGAAGTGGTGGTCTATAACGACCAGGACAACCTGGTCGTGTTCGACAACCTGTGCCCCCATCGCGGCACGCGGTTTTTCACGGCAGCGGAAGGCAATGCGCCGCTGGCCTGCCCGTACCACGGCTGGAGCTACCGCGCCGGCGCCATGCACATCCCGTGCCGCGAGCGCTACCAGCCGGAAGAGCTGGCCAAAGCCGGCCTGCACAAGCTGCAACTGGAATGGTGCGCCGATTTTCTGTTCGCCTCCCCTGCCCCGCGCCTGTCGCTCGACGACCAGCTGGGCGACACGTTCGACCTGCTGGCCGACCTGTCGTTCAATATCGCCGGCCGCAGCGATTTCAATACAGCGGAGTTTGCCTGCGACTGGCGCGTGGCGCTGGAAAATGCGCTGGAACCGCTGCACGTGCCGTTCGTGCACCCGGAATCGTTAGCGCAACTGCAACTGGACGACGGCGTCAACCGGTTCACGCCGTGGACGTCGCTGTGGCAGGCCGAGCTGGGCAACGCGGCCATGGTGAAAAAACTGCGGTCGGTCAAGCGCCTGTTCCAGCTTGACGGCCAGTACGAGGGCTACCAGAGCCTGTTCCTGTTTCCGTTCACGATGCTCTCGTCGACGTTTTCGTATTCGTATTCGCTGCAGCATTTCTTCCCGGCGGCGCAGCCGGGACGCACCCACTTTTCCAGCCGCCTGCTCAACGGCGCAGCAAAACCGGCCAGCGCAGCGGCACTGCAGGGCTTTTTCGACGCCAGCGCGCGCATGAACCGCCAGGTATTTGCCGAGGACCAAGCCATATGCGAGCGCATCGCGCCGGGCGCGGCCGACGACCCGCGCTTTGCCATCCTGGCCAGCGACGAGGAAAAAATCGCCCATTTCCGGGCCTGCCAGCTGGCCGCCAACGGTTTATAAATTATTTTCAAATTATTTCCATCAGGAATTTAATAAGCGCAGGCCGATGGTCGTCTTGTACTGAGAAGAGCGTTAAATGTTGCCGCTCCGAATCGCCCCCACCCCTTTAGGAGTAGTACTATGCTGAGTCTTCACACCAATTTCGCTTCGCTGTCGGCACAAAACTCGATTTCGAACACCCAGTCCAACCTGTCGACCTCGATGACCCGCCTGAGCACCGGCTTCCGCGTCAACTCGGCCATGGACGACGCTGCCGGCCTGCAGATCGCGACCCGCCTGAAAGCCCAGACCAGCGGCATGACCGTTGCCATGAGCAACACCCAGAACAGCACCTCGATGCTGCAAACCGCTGAAGGCGCTTTCTCCGAAGTGACCAACATGCTGGTGCGCATGAAAGACCTGGCCACCCAGGCCGCCGATGCCTCGTCGAGCTCCGACGACAAGACCGCCATGCAAGCTGAATACAATGCACTGGGCCAGGAACTGTACAACGTGATGACAAACACCACGTTCGGCGGCTCCAAGCTGCTGGGCAAAGGCAGCGCATCGGCCGACGGCACCCTGTCGACGTCGATGACGTTCCAGATCGGCGCCAGCTCGAGCGAAAAAATGAGCTTCGACGTGTCGACCAACCTGAGCACGCTGAACACCGCGCTGTCGGGCCTGAGCAAAAACTTCTCGAGCGCAGGTTCCACCGGCGCCGCCGAGCTGACCTCGACCGCCAACGCCACCATCGGCCTGCTGTCGACCGCCATCGACAACGTCAGCACCATCCGTTCGGCACTGGGCGCTGCGGCCAACCGCCTCGACCACGTCAACAACAACCTGTCGAACATCGCCACCAACACCAAGGCCGCCACCGGCCGCATCATGGACACCGACTTCGCCACCGAAAGCTCGAACATGACGGCGTCGCAAATGCTGCTGCAAGCTGGCACCGCAATGCTGAAACAAAGCAACAGCATGTCCTCGATGGTCATGTCGCTGCTGCAATAATTTAGTGCCTGGCCAGTCCGCCCGGACTGGCGCCCCGAGAGCCAACTGCCCCGTGCAGTTGGCTTTTTTCATTGTGGCAGAATTATTTTCTAAAATATTTCCACATGGAATTTAATTTCTGGTGCGGGCCGGTCGTCTTGTATTGAAGAGAGCGCAGCAGTCGTCGCTCGATTAACGAACCCACTTCAGGAGTCATTCCATGCTGAGTCTTCACACTAATTTCGCTTCGCTGTCCGCTCAAAACTCGATCGGCAATACCCAGTCCAAGCTGTCCACCTCGATGACCCGCCTGAGCACCGGCTTCCGCGTCAACTCGGCCATGGACGATGCGGCCGGCCTGCAGATCGCCACCCGCCTGAAAGCCCAGACCAGCGGCATGACCGTTGCCATGAGCAATACCCAGAACAGCACGTCGATGCTGCAAACGGCCGAAGGCGCGTTCTCCGAAGTGACCAACATGCTGGTGCGCATGAAAGACCTGGCCACCCAGGCCGCCGACGCGTCGTCGAGCGCCGACGACCGTACCGCCATGCAAGCGGAATACGATGCGCTCGGTACCGAGCTGTACAACGTGATGACCAACACCACGTTTGGCGGCTCCAAGCTGCTGGGCGACGGTTCGGCGTCCACCAAGGGCACGCTGTCGTCGTCGATGACGTTCCAGATCGGCGCCAGCTCGACCGAAAAGATGAGCTTTGACGTCTCCAGCAACCTGACGTCGCTGAACGCCAAGCTGACCGGCCTGTCGTCGAACTTTGCCGCGTCGTCGATCACCAACGCCAGCGAAATCAAGACCTCGACCGGCGCCAACGGCGCCATCGACAAGCTGGAAAAAGCCATCAACGACGTCAGCACCGTGCGCTCGGCACTGGGCGCTGCCGCCAACCGCCTCGACCACGTCAACTACAACCTGTCGAACATCGCCACCAACACCAAGGCTGCGACCGGCCGCATCATGGACACCGACTTCGCCACCGAAAGCTCGAACATGACCGCCTCGCAAATGCTGCTGCAAGC
>JBEVMD010000386.1:0-5200 GCA_040508835.1 Duganella sp.
AGCCCGCCGTGCGACAGCGCCACGACCAGGTCCGCGCCTTCCGCGCGCATCTGCGGGATGTATTTTTCCGCCGTCTCGCGCACGCCGTGGGCAATCACCTTGCCATCGAGCCAGCGCTTGTCCCACGCCAGCACCTCGGGCGGCGCAAAGCCGATCACGCCCACCTTGATGGTCGCGGTGACCGGCTGGCCATCGGGGCCGGTGGCCGCGATGCGGCGCGTGAGAATCACGTACGGCGCAAACAGCGGCTTGCCCGACCTGACGCTGTCGATATTGGCCAGCACGATCGGGAAGTCGGGCCCCGCGCAGCGCGGCGCGCCTGGCGTGATGCCGTCCACGTCGAATTGGCTGCCCGTGACCTGGTTCAGGTAAGGCAGGCCGTAATTGAATTCGTGGTTGCCGATGCCGGCGCCGTCGACGCCCAGCAGGTTCATGGCCTTGTAAATGGCGGGTATCTGGTCGCACGGCACCGGCGCCACGCGCGCCTGGTAGTCGGCCAGCGCCGTGCCTTGCAGCGCGTCGCCGTTATCGAGCAGCAGGTTATTCGGGTACTGCGCGCGCGCCTGCCGGATCAGCGTGGCCGTGCGTTCGAGCCCGATCGACGGATCGGCCTTGAGCTTGTAGTAGTCGTAACCGAGCACATTGGCATGCAGGTCGGTGGTCTCGAGCAGCGCCAGCGTGGCCTGCGACCCTGCCGGCGTCGCGGATTGCTGCACGCTGGCGCAACCGGCCAGGAACACGGGAAAGACAAGGAACGCAGCGCGCATGGAGCCTCGGTAGGAATGCCGGAAAACGAAAGATTCTAACCCATGCGTGGCCGAAATTGCAGCATTTCACGGCCATCCCGCCTTGCAGATGCCCGGCCGGGACGCGGCTCGGGTATAATCCCCGGTTTGATTTCGCCCTGAGAAAAGAAGAAAACATGGAAGCCGAACGCATTAACTCCCTCTCCGCCCTGCTCACCGACCTGACGTCGCGTGAAGCCGAACTTCGGAGGTATCTTTGACTTCGATAAAAAGTCAGAGAAGCTCGAGCAGGTAAACGAAGAAATGGAAGACCCGACGATCTGGAACGACCCCAAAAAGGCGCAGGATCTCGGCAAAGAAAAAAAATCGCTGGAGGCCATCGTCTCCGCACTGACCAAGGCCGACACGGACCTGAAGGACATGGCCGACCTGTTCGCCATGGCCAAGGAAGAAGGCGACGACGACACGCTGGAAGCGCTGATCGTGGACGCCGAAGCCGTGCGCGTGGTCATCGAGAGCATGGAATTCCGCCGGATGTTCAACAATCCGATGGACCCGAACAACTGCTTCATCGACATCCAGGCCGGCGCCGGCGGCACCGAGGCCCAGGACTGGGCGTCCATGCTGCTGCGCCAGTACGTGCGCTATTGCGACCGCAAGGGCTTCAAGGTCGAGGTGATGGAACAGTCTGACGGCGAGGTGGCAGGCATCAAGACCGCCACCATCAAGGTCGAAGGCGAATACGCCTACGGCTTCCTGCGCACCGAGACCGGCGTGCACCGCCTGGTGCGCAAGTCGCCGTTCGACTCGGCCAACGGCCGCCACACGTCGTTTACGTCGCTGTTCGTGTACCCGGAAGTCGATGACTCGATCGATATCGAGATCAATCCCGCCGACCTGCGCATCGATACGTACCGCGCGTCGGGCGCTGGCGGTCAGCACATCAACAAGACCGATTCCGCCGTGCGCCTGACCCACGGCCCTTCCGGCATCGTGGTGCAGTGCCAGAACGACCGTTCGCAGCACCGCAACAAGGCCGAGGCGATGGAAATGCTCAAGGCCAAGCTGTACGAACTCGAACTGCGCAAGCGCATGAGCGAGCAGCAAAAGCTCGAGGATTCCAAGACCGACGTGGGCTGGGGCCACCAAATCCGTTCGTATGTGCTCGACCAGTCGCGCATCAAGGATTTGCGCACCAACTTCGAGACCGGTAACACCAAGGCAGTGCTGGACGGTGAACTGGACGACTTCATCTCCGCATCACTGAAACAGGGCGTTTGATTCATGACCAACCTCGTGACCGACAATTCGCAGCGCGCATTCATCTTCGACATGGACGGCACCATCGTCGACAACATGGCTTACCACACCAAGTCGTGGATCGCCTTTTTCGGCAAGCGTGGCCACACCCTGGAGCCCGATGCGTTCTTCCGCGACACGGCCGGCCGCCAGGGCCATGAAATCATGCGCAGCTATCTGGGCGACCATTTGACCGCCGAGGAAAGCGCGACGCTCGACGTCGAGAAGGAAACGCTGTACCGCGAACTGTATGGTCCGCACCTGGCCGCCACCGGCGGCTTCGAGGCGTTCATCGCGCGCGGCAAGGCCGCTGGCGTCAAGCTGGCCGTGGCCACGGCCGCGCCGCCGGCCAACATCGACTTCACGCTCGACGGGCTGGATCTGCGCCGCCAGTTCGACGCCATCGCCGGCGCGGCCGACGTGGCGCGCGGCAAGCCGAATCCCGATGTGTTCCTGCTGGCGGCCGAGCGCGTGGGCGCCCTGCCCGCCAACAGCATCGTGTTCGAAGACGCGCCGCTGGGCGTGGAGGCGGCGCGCCGCGCCGGCATGCGCGCCGTGGTGCTCACCACCACGCTGCCCGCCGAAGCGTTTGCCGAATTCGACAACGTGATCGCCATCGCGCGCGACTTCAGCGAGCTCGATGTGGACGCGCTGTTCGCCTCCGAGCCCTACGTCGCCGCATAATTACATCACCACCATCTTCACCCCACCAAAGAAACAGACCATGACTACGGATCTTCAAGACCAAGCAGCAGCGCCCGACGAAAACAAGATCATCGCCGAGCGCCGCGCCAAGCTGGCCGCCCTGCGCCAACAGGGCGTCGCCTTCCCCAACGACTTCAAACCGAAAAACAAGGCGGCCGACCTGCACGCCGAATTCGGTTCGAAGACGCGCGAGGAACTCGAAGCCGATCCCGTCACCGTGGTGCTGGCCGGCCGCATGATGCTCAAGCGCGAAGCCGGCAAGAAGGCCGCTTTCGCCACGCTGCAGGACTCGTCGGGCAAGAACGCCGACGGCCGCATCCAGATCTACGCCACGCTGGACCTGACCGGCGAAGCTGCGATGGCTGCGCTGCACCACTACGACCTGGGCGACATCCTGGGCGTGACCGGCACCCTGTTCAAGACCAAGACCGATGAACTGACCATCAAGGTCAGCGAACTGCGCCTGATCACCAAGTCGCTGCGCCCGCTGCCGGACAAGTTCCACGGCCTGGCCGACCAGGAAACCAAGTACCGCCAGCGCTACGTGGACCTGATCATGAACGAGGACACGCGTCGCACGTTCAAGGCCCGTACCGCCGCCATCTCGTCGATGCGCCGCTTCATGGAAAAGAACGACTTCATGGAAGTGGAAACGCCGATGCTGCACACCATTCCAGGTGGCGCGTCCGCAAAACCGTTCACCACGCATCACAATGCGCTGGACATGCAGATGTTCCTGCGTATCGCGCCCGAACTGTACCTGAAGCGCCTGGTCGTGGGCGGCTTCGATCGCGTGTTCGAAATCAACCGCAACTTCCGCAACGAGGGCGTGTCGATCCGTCACAACCCTGAATTCACGATGATGGAATTCTACGCGGCTTACACCGACTACCAGTGGCTGATGGACTTCACCGAAGCGATCATCCGCCAGGCCGCCATCGACGCCCACGGCACCGCCACGCTCACGTACGGCGGCCGCGAACTCGATCTGGCCAAGCCGTTCCACCGCCTGACCATCGTCGAAGCGATCAACAAGTACGCACCGGGCTACACCGCCGAGCAGCTGGGCGATGAGGACTTCATCAAGACCGAACTGCTGAAGTTTGGCGTCAAGCCATTCGCCACCGCCGGCCTGGGCGCGCTGCAACTGGCGCTGTTCGAGGAAACCGCCGAAGCGCAGCTGTGGGAGCCGACGTACATCATCGACTATCCGGTGGAAGTGTCGCCGCTGGCGCGCGCATCCGACACGCGCGAAGGCATCACCGAGCGTTTCGAGCTGTTCATGGTGGGCCGCGAGATCGCCAACGGCTTCTCGGAGCTGAACGACGCCGAAGACCAGTCGGCGCGCTTCCTGGCGCAGGTGGCGGCCAAGGACGCAGGAGATGAAGAGGCGATGTACTACGACGCCGACTACATCCGCGCGCTGGAATACGGCATGCCGCCAGCGGGCGGCTGCGGCATCGGCATCGATCGCCTGATGATGATCATCACCGACTCGCCCAACATTCGCGACGTGCTGCTGTTCCCGCACCTGCGCCGCGAAGAGTAAGCTTTCGGTACCGCGCTCCCGAAACCGCTCGTCCGAGCGGTTTTTTTTCGTCCGTATTTTGCACCGCTACGTGCGGTGGAGCCGCTTCGCCCTCGCGGGCGCCCTTCCCCGCCCGGCCGCTCTGCATAAAATGGAACGATTACCGAACGTCGTTTAAGCAATCAGGGGACGCACATGCAGATCACGTTACAAAACCAGACCGCCATCGTCACCGGCGCCAACTCCGGACTCGGGCGCGGCATCGCGCTGGCCTTCGGCAAGGCCGGCGCCAACGTTGTCGTCAACTACCACTCGCACCAGGACCAGGCCGACGAGGTGGTCGAAGCCATCACTGCCGCGGGCGGCAAGGCCGTCGCCGTGCAGGCCGACGTGGGCGAGGAAGCCGACGTCCAGGCGTTGTTTGCCGCCGCCGTCGCGCGGTTCGGCGCCATCGATATCGTGGTGGCCAACTCGGGCCGGCAGGACGACGCGCCCAGCGCCGACATGACGCTGGCGCAGTGGGAAGGCGTATTGAAGACCAACCTGACGGGCCAGTTCCTGTGCCTGCGCGAAGCGGTACGCGTGTTCCGCCGCCAGGGCCGGCGCGACGTCTCGCGCGCGCTGGGCAAGATCATCTGCATGAGCTCCGTCCATCAGCGCATCCCGTGGGCCGGCCACGCCAACTACGCGGCGTCCAAGGGCGGCGTGCACCTGCTGATGGAAACCATGGCGCAGGAGATGGCGCCCGAAGGCATCCGCATCAACGCCATCGCGCCCGGCGCCATCAAGACGCCGATCAACGCCGAAGCCACCGCCGGCGGCGGCACGGACGACCTGCTCAAGCTCATTCCCTATGGCCGCGTGGGCCAGCCGGAGGATGTGGCCAACGCGGCGCTGTTCCTGGCGTCCGACCTGGCCGATT
>JBEVMD010000602.1:0-7975 GCA_040508835.1 Duganella sp.
GTGAACGCGCTCTCGCACTACACCGACTGGACCGTCGGCCACGTGCACGCCGGTGCGCTCGGCTGGGTGGCCTTCATCGCGATTGGTTGCGCCTACTACCTGATCCCGCGCATGTACGGCAAGACCGAAATGCACTCGAAGAAACTCATCGAAATGCACTTCTGGATCGCCACCCTGGGCATCGTGCTCTACATCTCGTCGATGTGGATTGCCGGTGTGATGCAGGGTCTGATGTGGGGCGCCACCAATGCCGACGGCACGCTGACCTACTCCTTCGTCGAGTCGGTCAAGGACAGCTACCGCTTCTGGGCGATTCGCCTGCTCGGCGGCGGCATGTTCCTCTTCGGCATGTTGCTGATGGCCTGGAACATGGCGCTCACCATGCGCGGCGGCAAGCCCGTCAATGATGCACCGGTGCTGGCTTCCGCTGCCGCTCACTAAAGGAAGACTCATGCTCTCACACGCAAAAATCGAGAAGAACGTCGGCCTCATGATCGTGCTGACGGTGCTCACGGTGAGCTTCGGCGGCCTGGTCGAAATCGTGCCGCTGTTCTTCCAGAAATCCACCACCGAGCCGGTGGCGGGCCTCAAACCCTACAGCCCGCTACGGCTGACGGGCCGCGACATCTACGTGCGCGAAGGCTGCTACAACTGCCACTCGCAGATGGTGCGTCCGCTGCGCGCCGAGACCGAACGCTACGGCCATTATTCGGTCGCCGGCGAGTTCGTCTACGACCGGCCGTTCCAGTGGGGCTCCAAGCGCACCGGGCCCGACCTGGCGCGCGTGGGCGGCCGCTACAGCGACGAATGGCACCGCACCCATCTCGCCAATCCGCGCGACGTGGTGCCGGAATCGAATATGCCCAACTACCCGTGGCTGGCCAGGACCAGGTTGGTGCCGCAGGACGTGGTGCCCAAGCTGCGCGCGCTGCAGCGCCTGGGCGACCCGTACACGGACGCCGAGATTGCCGCCGCGCCGGAAGAACTGAAGGACAAGACCGAAGAAGACGCCCTGATCGCCTATCTGCAAGGCCTGGGCACATTAATCAAAGCAAGGAACTGACATGGCTATCGAAAACCTGTTTGACCAGGCCAGCAGCGTGATGACGGTGGTGTCGTTTGCCACCTTTATCGGCATCGTGTGGTGGGCGTACATCCACCACAAGGAAACCGACTTTACCCAGGCGGCGCAGGCGCCGTTCATGGACGAGGAACGGCGGGAGGAAACGGGCGGGGTGCATCATGGCTGACTTTACCAGCGGCTTCTGGGACTATTACATCGCCGCCATCACCCTGCTGGGCATCGCCGGCTGCGCCATCCTGCTGTGGGCGCAATCGAAGGCCAGGGTGGGCCAGCGCAGCGACATCAATGTCGACACCACCGGTCATGTGTGGGACCAGGATTTGACCGAGCTGAACACGCCGATGCCGCGCTGGTGGATGTGGCTGTTCTACATCACCATCGTCTTCGCGCTGGCATACCTGGTGCTGTACCCTGGCCTGGGCAGTTACGCGGGCAGGCTGGGCTGGAGCTCCACCGGCAACTACAAGACCGAGCTGAAACAGGCCGAGGCCGACTACGGTCCGCTGTTCGCCCGGTACCAGAAACAGGATCTGAAAGCCGTGGCGGCCGATCCGCAAGCGCGCGCCATCGGCGAGCGGCTGTTCCTCACCTACTGCGCCCAGTGCCATGGGTCCGATGCGCGCGGCAACAAGGGCTTTCCGAACCTGACCGACCAGGACTGGCTGTTCGGCGGCGCGCCGGACACCATCAAGCAGACCATCCTGCACGGCCGCACGGGCGCCATGCCGCCGATGGGCGCGGCCCTGGGCAGCGACAAGGACATCGAAAACGTCGCCCACTACGTGCTGAGCCTGTCCGGATCCACGGCCGATCCCATCAAGGCCGTGTTCGGCAAGTCGAAATTCGGCGCGTGCATGGCATGCCACGGCGCCGACGCCAGGGGCAACCAGGCCATCGGCGCACCGAACCTGACGGACAAGGTCTGGCTGTTCGGCGGCAGCGCGGACACCATCATGGAAACCATCCGCAACGGCCGCACGGCCACCATGCCCGCGTTCGGCGATTTCCTGGGCGACGCCAAGGTGCACGTGCTGGCCGCGTACATCTGGAGCCTGTCCAACGACGTGCACCAGCCAGCAGCCGAACCGGTCGCGGAAGCCGCAAAATGAGTGCGCCCGAGCCACAAGTGATCAAGATGTATGCGGCGCGGGAAGAAATCTACCCGCGCGAAACCACGGGCCGTTACGCGCGGCTGCGCTGGCTGTTCGTGTGGCTCACGCAGCTGGCCTTTTACTGCACCCCGTGGCTGCAGTGGAACGGTCGCCAGGCCTTGCTGTTCGACCTGACCACGCGCAAGTTCTACATCTTCGGCATGGTCTTGTGGCCGCAGGATTTTATCTACCTGGCGGTGCTGCTGATTATCAGCGCCTATCTGCTGTTCCTGGCCACCGCCGTGGCCGGGCGCGTGTGGTGCGGTTTTACCTGTCCGCAGACGGTGTACACCGAAATCTTCCTGTGGATCGAGCGCCGCATCGAAGGCCGGCGCAGCGCGCGCATGCTGCTCGACCGCCAGCCGTGGTCGGCGCAAAAACTCGCCAGGAAAACCGCCAAGCACCTGGCGTGGGGCGCCGTCGCCCTGTGGACCGGTTTTACCTTCGTCGGCTATTTCACGCCCATCCGCGAGCTGATGGTGGAAGTGCAGACGTTTGATTTCGGACCCTGGGAATGGTTCTGGGTGCTGTTCTACGCGTTTGCCACGTACGGCAACGCGGGCTGGATGCGCGAACAGGTGTGCAAATACATGTGCCCGTACGCCCGCTTCCAGAGCGCGATGTTCGACCGCGACACTTTGATCATCACCTACGACCGTGCCCGCGGCGAGCCCCGTGGACCCCTTGCAAAACGTGCGGTCAATCCGGGCGGCGCCTGCATCGACTGTACGCTGTGCGTGCAGGTCTGCCCCACCGGCATCGACATCCGCAACGGCCTGCAATACGAGTGCATCGGCTGCGCCGCCTGCGTGGACGCCTGCAACGGCGTGATGGACAAGATTGCCGCACCGCGCGGCCTGATCCGCTACAGCACCGAGCGCGCGCTGGCCGAGCAGCTCAGCGCCAGCGCCGTGCGGCGTCGCACCTGGCGCCCGCGCGTGCGCATCTACACGGCCGTGCTGTGCCTGATCGTGGCCGGCGCCGGCGCGGCCCTGACCCTGCGCGTGCCGCTCAAGCTGGACGTGATCCGCGACCGCGGCGCCATGGGCCGCGAGGTGGAAGACGGCATGATCGAAAACGTCTATCGGCTGCAGATCATGAACACCACCGAAGCGGCGCACACGTACCGCATCGGCGTGTCCGGCATCCCCACGCTGGCCCTGGTCACGCCCGACACCGTGCGCCTGGCAGCGACGGAAACGCGCGCCGTACCGATCCGCCTGCGCACCGCGCACGGCGCCGCGCACACCGGTTCGAACCAGATCGCGGTGACACTGGTTGCAGTGGACGACCCGTCCCTGCACGTCAAGGAAAACGCGGTCTTCATCGTGCCGCGCTAAGGAGAATGACATGCATGCCTTCGGAGCACCCGTCCCCCCGTGGTACAAGCAGCGCTGGCCGTGGTTTTTGATGCTGGGCCCGGCCATCGTGGTGACCGGCAGCATGGTCACCGGCTACCTGGCTTTTTCGCAGCCCGACCCGGTGGTGGTGGGCGACTACTACAAGCAGGGCAAGGCCATCAACCAGGACCTGCGCCGCGACCGCGTGGCGGCCCGCCTGGGGCTGTCCGTGACGCTGGCCTACGATGCCGCGCGCGGCGTGCTGGCGGGGCGCCTGCAGCGCGCCGTGGCTGCCGGCAAGCCCGAGCGCCTGGCGCTGCGGCTGTCGCATGCGACCCTGCCGGACAAGGACATCGTGCTGACGGTGCAGCCCGATGCGCAGGGCGCATTCGAAGTCGGCCTGCCCATGCTCGAGCGCAGCCGCTGGGTGGTGCTGGTAGAAGGCGAACGACGCGACTGGCGCCTGGCCGGCGCATGGACGTGGCCGAAACAGCGCAGCGTGCGACTGACGCCGGAGTGATCCCGCAGGCGCAAGCCTGGGCGACGCACACAACCGGGCCTGATGGGGTCAACCGCAGGTTTCGGTCCCGGCCGTAATCGCCTTGAGTTTTTTCGGATCGAGCAACTCGATTTCGCGGTTGCTGACCCGCACCAGGCCCTCTTTCTTGAACTTGGACAGCAGGCGGCTGATGCTCTCGATGGTCAAGCCCAGGTAGTTGCCGATTTCCTCGCGCGACATGCGCAGCTGGAACATATTGGGCGAGTACCCGCGCGCCTCGTACCGCGACGACAGGTTGACCAGGAAGGCGGCAAACCGCTGGGTCGCCTGCATATTTCCCAATAACAGCATGACGCTTTGCTCGCGCGTGATTTCCTGGCTCATCATGCGGTGGAAATGGCGCAGCAGCGTGGGCATTTCAGCGAGCAGCTGCTGCAGGGTGCCGAACGGGATTTCGCACACTTCGCTGTCTTCCAGCGCCACGGCCGTGCAATGGTGCAGGTCGGTGCTGATGGCGTCCATGCCCAGCAGTTCGCCGGCCATCTGGAAGCCGGTGATCTGTTCGGCGCCGTCGCGGTTGACCTGGTACGTCTTGAAGTGGCCGAGGCGGATCGCGTACAGGTTCTGGAAGGTGTCGCCAATGCGGAACAGCGTATTGCCGCGCGCGACCTTGCGGCGGCGACCGATGATCTTGTCGAGCCGGTCCATGTCGTCGTTGCCCAGTCCCATGGGCAAACACAGCTGGTGCATGCTGCACGAGGCGCAGCTTGCCTTGAGGATGTCGATGGTGGCGCCGGGCAGCACCAGCGAAGGGAGGTCTCTAATCATGCCGGTAGTGTAGACCATCCTGCGCCATTCTGGTGCGATGCCGCACTGGCGTCATCGGGTATTCGGCGGCAGCCGAAAAAATCGCCGCACCGCCTTTGCCGCCGTTGCGCAATGCGCTAGACTGCCCGAGGTCATTGCCGATTTCTTAACTTCAAGCTTGAGCGAGGGTTTCATGAAAATACGCCGCTGCGCCGTGTTGTACATCCAGCCGCGCGAAGAACTGGACGTCGACTGGGCGTCCCTGTTTGCCGGCAACAGCGCGCTGGTCGCCAGCACCCGCTGGCTGGCGCTGGCGCCGCATCTCGACCGCGAGATCGACGTCGACGCGGCCGACCTGGCCGTGCTGGGCAGCGTCAGCCAGAACCTGTGGAGCGCGCGCACCGACGCCGAACGGCGCCACGGCGCACCGGTGGTGGCGCGCCTGCTGGCAGCGGGCCTGCTGCTGGCCGATGCCGATGAGGGTGCCGAAGAAAATGCCGATAAGGCAGATGGTGACGCCGCGCCGCCCGGGCTCGAAAACGGTGGCGCAGCGCCGGCCGGAACCGCAGACGAACAGGCAGCGTCGGCCGGGACTACAAACGGTAAATCGGCGCTGGCCGGGACCGCAGGCGATAAGGCGGCGCTGGCCGCCTTGCGCGCCCGCGACGAGACTTTGCGCAGCCATCACTGGGGGCCGCTGGCGGCGCTGGCGCACACGTACTCGCGCTGGCAGGGCGTGCGCAGCGATAACGGCATGGACGCCCCCAGCTTCGACGAACTGCTGGCCCGCTACGGCGCGCCGCCGCCGGCGGTGCTGCAGGTGGCGCCTGCCGGGGCCGTGTGCCAGCTGCCGCCCGCTCCTGGCGGCCCGCTCGACGAAGCGCTGCTGCGCCGCTACACGGGCCGCAACTACGACCTGGACGCCAGCCTGCCGCTGGCGGTGGCGGCGCGCCTGCTGCAGCGCACGTTCGGCGCCCAGGAACTGCGCGACGTGGGTCCGCACGCCAACGTGCTGAAAAAAACCAGCCCGTCGGGCGGCGGCCTGCACCCGGTGGAAGCGTTCGTGCTGGTGCAGCGCATCGACGGCGTGACGCCCGGCCTGTACCACTACCATCCGCTCGACAATACGCTGATCCCGCTGCGCACCGCCACGCGCGAGGAAGCGGCCGCGCTGGCGCGGGTGATGGTGGCCGACCAGCACTGGCTGTCCGGCGCAGCCATGCAGGTGGTGATGGTGGGGCGGGTGGAGCGCTCGTTCTGGAAGTACCGCAACCACCAGAAGGCGTACCGTGCGCTGTCGCTCGACGCGGGCCACCTGTCGCAGACGTTTTATCTGCTGGCGGCCGAGGCGGGACTGCCGGCGTTCATCACGGCCGCGCTCAACGATGTGGAAATCGAACAGATGCTGGGACTGGACCACCTGCGCCACGCCGTGATCGCGGTATGCGGCTGCGGCGTGGCCGCTGCCGGACCGCGCACCATGGTGGAATTGCGGTATGGAGAAACCGGCCTCGGTTAAGGCCGGTGGGGCCGGTGGGGCCGGTGGGGCCGGTCGTGCGGCTGACCTTTCGGCCGCCCGTGCGGGCTGAAAGCTGGCGCTGGCGGTCAGGCCAGCGGTGGCGCTGACGGCCGGGATGGACCTCAGGCGGCCAGGCTGTCCACGGTCACGCCCGACAGCAGGAACAGCACCATGCCGGCGTGGCCCGCGTGGGTGCTTTCCAGCGCCGCATGCTCGGCCGCGACCGCTGCGCGCGATGGCAGGCTGCGTTCGGCCGGTACGCTGGCGGCATCGAGTTCGATGCCCAGGCCGCCCAATGCGCGGACCGGATCGCCCAGCATGCGGTCGCGGAAGCCATCGTCGGTGGCCAGTTTGTCCAGCATGGTGCTGAGCTGCTCGAAGCTGTGTTTGCTCATCGTGTTTTCTCCTTGGGTTGGATGACATGACCATCTACTGCTCAGCCATGCTACGCCAAACTTAGTCGATTCACAACAGCTTAGTGATCAGCCCAGTTGATGCCCGGCGGCGGCCGTGGGGGCGGCGTGAGGTTGCGTGGAGGCTGCCCTAATGGCCGCCATCGGCGCCCGCCCGGGCGGCGCCCAGGACAGTCTCGAACGCGGCGGTAAACCCGGCCAGGGAGGCGTCGCGTTCTGCGGGCGCCGAGCGCAGCACGCGTTCCAGCACATCGGCCGCGCCATGCAGCTGGCCCATGGACAGGTTGCCGGCGGCGCCCTTGACCTTGTGCACCAGCAGCGCGGCGCGCTCGACCTGGCCGGCGTCGAGAGCATCTTGCAACTGTTGCGGCGTAGCCGCAAACTCTTCCACGAACTTGTCGAGCAGGACCGTGAGCAGCCGGCGGTTGCCGCCCAGCCGCGCCAGCGCAGCGCCCGTATCGATGCCGGGCACCGGGGTGAGTCCGGCGGCAGGCGGCAAGGACGATCCGGGCGCCGGGGTGAGTTCGGCGGCAGGCGGCGGCTCGGTCCCGGTGACGGGCGCCGGCGCGGCCTGGCGCCGGTCGTCCGCCAGCGGACCGATCCAGTTGGCCAGCACGGCAAACAGCCGCTCCGGTTCGATCGGCTTGGTGACGTAATCGTTCATGCCCATGGCCAGGCTGTTTTCGCGGAAGCCCGCCACCGCGTGCGCGGTCATGGCGATCACCGGCAACTGCGTGGCCGGATGGCGCGCACGGATCAGCGCGGTGGCCTCGTAGCCATCCATTTCCGGCATCTGGATATCCATCAGCACGGCGTCGAAACGGCCGGCGTCCACCATGCGCACGGCATCCATGCCGTTGTTGGCCAGCTCGACGTGCACGCCGCCGCCCAGCAGCACTTCGCGCGCCACTTGCTGGTTGATCACGTTGTCGTCCACCACCAGCACAAGGGCGCCGGCGATGCGCTGCGCGCCCGGCCATGGCGTGCCGTGCAGGGTGGGCAGCGACGCCGGTTCCGCCGTCACCAGTCCCAGCGCCTGCGCCACGGCGGCCAGCAGGCGGGCGGGATTGACGGGCTTGGACAGGCAGTCGCCGATGCCCAGCTGGCTGGCCGCGCGCATGGCCGTCTCGCGGCCGAACTCGTTCACCATGACCACCACCGG
>JBEVMD010000027.1:0-5751 GCA_040508835.1 Duganella sp.
CGCCAGGTGGCGTTGTACCGACAACATCGCGGCAATCAGGCCCAGACCGGCAGAGAGGGCCAGCAGGCTGGCCATCAACACGGGCGACAAGGGCACCAGCTGGAATTCCGACGCATACAGGCGAGCGAATTCGGCAATGGCCGTATTGAGCGGGCGCAGCGCCAGGGTGACGGCGCCCAGCGCCAGGCCGCCCGAGCACAGGCCCAGCAGCGCGCCCGTGTAATAAAACGGCCGGTGAATAAAACTGTCGGTTGCGCCGATCAGCTTGGATACCAGGATTTCCTCGCGCTGCGTCATCACCTGCAGGCGGATGGTGTTGAAGATCACGGCCACTACCACCGTGCCCAGCGTGGCCGCCAGCAGCAGCAGCGCCAGGCGCAGGATGTTCAGCAACGCTGCCAGGCGCTTGACCCAGGCCGAGTCCACCTGCACCGACTCGACGCCGGGCAGGGCGCGCAGCGCGTCGGCCAGCTGGTCGACGTCAGCGCCGGACTGGGCCAGGCGGAACGCATCAAGCTTGACGACATAGCTGTCGGGCAGCGGATTTTCGCCCAGCGTGGTCAGCACGTCGGCCAGGCCGCTTTTTTCCTTGAGCGTGTCGAGCGCCTTCTCGCGCTCGGTAAAGATGATCCGGGCCTGCTTGTCCGGCACGGCCTGGCGCAACAGCACGGCCAGCTCTTGCGCTTGCGGGCGCGGCGTATCCTGCTTGAGGAAGATGCTGAGCTCGGGATCGACCGACATCTGCTCGGACATGGGCCGCACGTTGTCGAGCAGGGTGGCGCCCATGAACGGCAGCGCCAGCGCGATGGCCACCACCAGGATATTGAATAAAAAACTGCCCGGGGCGCGGCGCAGGTGCACCAGCGCCACCGACAGCGCGTAGCGGTGCTGACGGAACCAGTAGGTCATGCCGTCACCTCCAGCTGACCCTGGTTCAGGTGGATGACGCGCGCGGCAGCGTCGAGCATCTGCTCGTCATGGCTGGAAATCAGGCACGTCACGCCCACCGAATTGAACGCTTTTAACGCGTCCAGCACCTTGTTGGCGCTGGCGCGGTCGAGGTTGGCGGTGGGCTCGTCGGCCAGGATCACTTGCGGCCGGTTAACGATGGCGCGCGCGATCGACACGCGCTGCTGCTCGCCGCCGGACAGGGCCAGCGGCTGGGCGCTGGCGCGTTCGAGCAGTCCTACCTTGTCGAGCGCGGCGCGGGCGCGTTGCTCGGCTTCGCGGTGCGACGAGCCGGTCACCAGCAGCGGCAACATGACGTTGGCCAGGATGGTGCGGTCGGTGAGCAGGCGCTGGTGCTGGAAGATCAGGCCCAGCTTGCGGCGCAGGAACGGCACGGCCGACGCGCGGATGCGCGAAATATCCTGGCCGTTGACGATCACCTGGCCGGCCGTGGGCCGCTCGATGGCCGCAATCATTTTCAGCAGCGTGGACTTGCCGGCGCCGGACGGCCCGGCCAGGAACACCAGTTCGCCTTTGTCGACGGTGAACGAGATGTCGCGCAGCGCCACCGCATCGGGGGAATACTGTTTGGAGACGTTGCGAAATTCGATCATTCTGGGTTTTTGGTTATCCGAGCAGGGCTTCAACGAACTCGGCCGCGACAAACGGCTGCAAGTCTTCGATTTTTTCACCGATGCCGATGAAATACACGGGCACGGGACGCACGCGGGCAATTGCCGCCAGCACGCCGCCCTTGGCGGTGCCATCGAGCTTGGTGATCACCAGCCCGGTCAGCTTGAGGGCGTCGTCGAACGCTTTCACTTGTGCCAGCGCATTTTGCCCGGTATTGCCGTCGATGACCAACAGGGTTTCGTGCGGTGCGCCGTCCATGCCCTTGCCGATCACGCGCTGGACTTTTTTCAGTTCCTCCATCAGGTGCAACTGGGTGGGCAGGCGGCCGGCGGTATCGATCATCACCACGTCCAGGCCGCGTGCCTTGCCCGACTGCACGGCGTCAAACGACACGGCAGCGGGATCGCCCGACGCCTGCGAGATCACGGTGATGTTGTTGCGCTGGCCCCAGACCATCAATTGCTCGCGCGCCGCGGCGCGGAAGGTGTCGCCGGCGGCCAGCAGCACCGACTGGCCATTGGCCTGCATGTGCTTGGCCAGCTTGCCGATGGTGGTGGTCTTGCCGGCGCCGTTGACGCCCGAGATCATCATCACCATCGGCTTGTGGCGGCCCAGCTCGAACGGCTTCTGCAGCGGCAGCAGCAGTTCGATAATCAGTGTCTTGAGCGCGGCCTTGACGGCGGCGGCGTCGACCAGCTTGTCGTCCTTGACCTTGCGCTTGAGCGTGTCGAGCAGGTATTCGGTGGCGTCCACGCCGGCGTCGGCCATCAGCAGCGCCGATTCCAGCTCGTCGTACAGGTCGTCGTCGATCTTGGCGCCCACGAACAGCAGCGACAGGTTGTTGGACGTCTTGGACAGGCCTGCTTTCAGGCGCGTCATCCACGACTGCTTCTGCGCCGGCTCTTCGATGGCCATCAGCGGCGGCAGGTCGGGTACGGCGGCAGGAGGGAGGATGGGGGCAGGGCCAGCCGGCATGACAGGTGCGGCCGGGGCAGGAGCGATCTCCTGCGGCACGTCGGGGGCGACAGGCTTTTTCTTGAAGAAACTAAACATGGATAAGTGGTTGGGGGCGCTTCAAGCTGATGTCCGGCAGCGCCGGGCACGAAAATGGGGCTATTTTAACAGAGCCCCCGCCCGCTCCGGCGCTAACGAAGTGCTAACGTTGCCGGGCGCACGCCTAGCGGGCCGGCCGCGCGTGGCGGTGGCGCCATTCGGCCATGGCGGCGCCGATGTCGGCCAGCGCCAGTACCCGCACGAAGGACGGCCTGCGCCGCCTGAGTGCGGCATTGCCGCCGCCGGCCCACAACTCGATGGCCCCGCCCAGCCGCGCATGCAGCTCGGTCAGGCCGTCGAGTGCCTGGCGCGGGTTCATCGTGACCGAAAACGACAGCGAGACGATATCGACCTGCTGCACGCGGGCGGCGTCGACGATGTCGAGCAGCGGCGTTTGCACGCCCAGCGAAATGCAGTGGGCGCCGTCGGCCACGCACAGCGCTTCCGCCATCAGCAGGCCCAGGCCGTGACGTTCCTGCGGCAGCGTGGTCAGCAGGATGCGCGGCGCGCCCATGCTGTTCGCGCCCGATTGCGGCATGGCAAAGATGGCGCTGCGCATCACCACCGTCAGCGACTCTGTATACAGGTGCTCCTCGAACGTGGCCAGCTGGCCGCTGGCCCAGGCGTCGAGCACCAGGGCGGTCAGTGGCGCCACCAGGTCGATCACAAAGCTTTTCAGTCCCATCATCAGGAGCGATTGCGCCAGCTTGCGCCGCAGCGCCTCCATCTGATGGGTCTTGCACAGGTCGAGATAAGCCTGCAGTTCCGGCGGCGGCACCACGGTGCTGTCGCTGCTGCCGCTGAAGCCGGCCGCCTGGCCGGTCAGGGTCTGCAGTTCGTCATTGCTGAACTGAATCACTTTTCCGGGACGAAAGCCAAGGTCGATCAGGCGCTTGATCAGCCGCAATTTATGAACTTGTTCGATGGGGTAGACGCGTTCGCCATTAGGGTCGCGCAGGGGCTGGGGGAAGTCGTAGCGGCGTTCCCACACGCGCAGGGTTTCCTTGGCAACGCCGGTATCGCGCTCGACGTCGCTGATGCTGCTTGGAACGGTAGGGGGAGATGCAGTAGTAGTCATCAAGCTTGTGGCACAGGGTCGGGGTGCGCAGGGAGGGGCAGTTGCACCCCTGACGTAACCAACATTTTACTGTGTTTCCATCGCAAGAAAATGGGCCTGGTTGGCAGATTGAAATCTTGCTTGGCTACAGTAAACAGCTTGTCCATGACACACAGTTGGCATGAGGAACTAAAGCGCCGCCAGACGTGTTTGGCGCGCGATTGTTCAGGACACAAAAAAATTGTAACGATTATTCACCGCGCGGAACGGCCTGGGCTGCAGCGCCCGGCCATCCCTGGCGACGCCCGGCCACCCCGCCATCCCATGAGTTCGTCTCATGCTGGCGGGCTGTCGCGGTGCATTCCGCCCCCGTTTGGGGCAGGGGCGCGTCCTGCTGGTGCAGGATTTGTGGTGGCGACGCAACAGGTAGCATTTACTTACAAATTGTTGATATGTCGCGGAAAGTTGCATTTGGGACAGAAGTTAACCCCGTAATACGCCTGTAATACCGGTTTCAAAGTGGGTTTTTGACATTTCCAGGAATATTTCAGCTGCAAACCAGATGACAAGTTGTAAGCTTATTAGCAATGAGTTTGGAGTTAACGCGAGCTCTTCGTTATAAAATAGCGTCGGAAATAGCAATCTGGCTATTTTTACTTGGTCCGACCACGATGTAGTACCGATGCATGACATGGCACTGTTACCTGTGCAGGCCGTACCACGGACTGCCGTGCCGATTCATCGTGCGGAAATGACGGGGCTAGTTCACCTTGCTCGGCATGAAATATTGCGATGCGATAAAATACGGGCGTTTTGGAAATCTGGCAAGGTAACGACGAAGCTGCATGAACGTTTTTAAACTTGTCCGGTAACTGAGCAGCAGTAGAGTTCCGCCTCGGGTGCCTCTGGCGCCGCGTGCAAGTGGGCGTAGATGAAATCGGCGGCAAATAGTGAGTAACTGCAGTGAGCACCCTCCTGAGCGGATACCGCCACCGGGGAGCACACAGTGGCTGCTGGGGAGTATGCCCTCACGCACAGACGGCGTCACAGCAGGCGCCGATAAGCAACCGAATTTAGCCGCACTACTAGCTTTACCTTTTGATAGCACTACAACTGAAGGAAATAAAGAATGAAAAAATCCCTGATCTCCATCGCCATCCTGGGCGCCCTGAGCAACGTCGCAATGGCACAATCGAACGTTACCCTGTACGGTATCGTTGACGCCGGCATCACCGCAGAACGCGGCGGCTTGGGCGGTAACGTCTCGAAACTGACGAGCGGCGCAGCTTCTGCTTCGCGTATCGGCTTCAAAGGCACCGAAGACCTGGGTGGTGGTCTGAGCGCTATCTTCAAACTGGAAGCCGGCGTGAAAACCGACGATGGTGCACTGGATAACTCCACCAACCGTCTGTTCAATCGCGAAGCTTACGTTGGTCTGAGCTCGAAGACTGCTGGTACGATTACCCTGGGTCGTCAATACACCCCTTACTACGAAGTGCTGCGCGACGTGGCTGACCCGTTCGCTCTGGGCATGGCCGGTACCGCTAAAAACCTGTTCCCAGTAGGTTCGACCAGCGCTGTTGCCAACGTGACCACCAATACCCGCAATGACAATGCAGTGGTCTACAAGACCCCTAGCTACGCTGGTTTCTCGGGCGCTGTTTCCTACAGCCTGGGCGAACAAGCCGGTGATTCGAGCGCGCAGCGTCAAATCGGCGCTTCGGGTTCGTACAGCAACGGTCCTCTGAACGTTGGTATTGCTTACAACACGCACAACAACGACACCGCAACCAACAGCAACTTGCGTAACGGCCATAACACCCTGGTTGCCGTGAACTACAACTTCAACGTTGTTAAAGCTTTCGCTGCCTTCGGTAACAACAAAGGTCTGAACAGCTCGAACGTTGCTGTGCCTAACGCTTACAGCAATGTTACTTACGGCAATTCGGAAAACACCACCAACGCATTGGTAGGTCTGACCGCGCCAGTTGGTCCCGATGGAACCGTGATGGCTTCGTACACCCGCAAAAACGACAAAGATCCGCTGAACCGCGATGCTA
>JBEVMD010000030.1:0-9697 GCA_040508835.1 Duganella sp.
AGATGCGCGAGCAGCTGGCCAAGTTGCCAGCCTGATCGCTGACCAAGCCGCCTTCGGGCGGCTTTTTTTTACTCCGCACGGCCAAATCCGGGATGGCATGCGTAGCGCGAAAAGCTTGCCGGGGTGAAAATCGCTGCTAGAATGGCATGACATATTCCCAACAAGGCGCGCAATGAAGCAGTGGACCGGTGGCTACGTGGCAGGCATCGACTACACCCACGGCTACTATCGCGAACTCAGTCCCCTGCACGCGGCCATGGCGCTGGCCCATGCCGGCGTGCGCATGCCGGCCGTGATCCACGCCTGCGAACTGGGCTTCGGCCAGGGTCTGTCCACCAACATCCACGCGGCTGCCAGCGATGCGGCCTGGTACGGCACCGATTTCAATCCCGTCCAGGCCGGCCATGCGGCGCAGCTGGCGCGCGCCAGCGGCAGCGGCGCGCAACTGGTGGACCAGTCGTTTGACGAGTACTGCATCCGCACCGACCTGCCCGACTTCGATTTCATCGCCCTGCACGGGATCTGGAGCTGGGTGTCCGCCGCCAACCGGGCGCTGCTGCTCGACTTCGTGCAGCGCAAGCTCAAGCCCGGCGGCGTGCTGTACGTCAGCTACAACTGCCAGCCGGGCTGGGCGCCGATGGTGCCGCTGCGCGACCTGCTGAGCGGTTACGTCGAGCGCATGACGGCGCCCGGCGCCGGCATCGACCGCCGCATCGACGCCGCGCTCGACTTTGCGCAGCAGTTGCTTGCCACCAGTCCCGCCTACCTCGACGAATACCCGGTGCTGGGCGACAAGCTGGCGGCCCTGCACCGCCAGGACCGGCGCTACCTGGCGCACGAATATTTTAATCAGGATTGGCAGCCGGTCAGCTTCGCCGACCAGGCCGCCACGCTGGGCGCGGCGGGACTCGAATTTGCCTGCGCCGCCCACCACCTCGACCAGATCGGCTTGCTCAACCTGAGCGCGCCGCAACGGGCGCTGCTGGCCGAACTGTCCGACCCGGCGGCATGCCAGGGCGTGCGCGACCTGATGATGAACCAGAATTTCCGCCGCGACTATTGGATCAAAAGCGGGATCAAAGGCGCGATGAATAGCCAGCCGGGCAGCGGGGCCGCAGGCGCCGGCCGCCTGGCGCCCGCGGAACAGGAAGCGGCCATGCGCCGCCAGCGCGTGGTGATGGTGGTGCCGCGCGCCGACGTCGACCTCAAGGTCAAGACCAGCACGCTGGAGATCACGCTCAACGCCGCGCTGTACGCGCCCCTGCTCGACATCCTGCAGGACCACCAGCCGCGCACGGTGGCGGAACTGGAACGGCTGGCGCCCATGCGCGGCGGCATCCGCCAGCTGTTCGAGGCGGTGTTCATCCTGTGCGGCAATGGCACACTGGCGCCGGCGCAGCCGCCCGACGTGGTGGCCGCCGCCGCTGCCGCCAGCGGCCAGCTGAACCTGGCGTTGTTCGACCGCGCGCGCGGCAGCGACGAGAGCAACTACCTGGCTTGCCCGCTGGTGGGCGGCGGCTTGCCGATGCCGCGCATCCCGCAGCTGTTCCTGCTGGCGCAGGCGCAGGGCCGGCGCGGCGCGGCCGCCTGGAGCCGGTCGGCCTGGGAAGTGTTGGCGGAGCAGGACATGCCGCTGCACCGCAACGGCGTGCCGCTCACCACGGCGGCCGACAAGCTGGCAGAATTGCAGCGCAAGGCGCAGATATTCGAACGGGCGTACCTGCCGCTGTACCAGGCGCTCGGCATCACGGACTAAAGGAGTCGCAATGCACGACTGGACCGGCGGCTATGTCGCAGATATCAACTACACCCACGGCTACTACCAGGAGCTGAACCCGCTGCGCATCGCCATGGCGTTTGCCAACGCCGGGCTGCAGGCGCCGGCCACCGGCGTGGCGTGCGAACTCGGTTTCGGCCAGGGCCTGTCCGCCAACATTCACGCGGCCGCCAGCGTCACCACCTGGCACGGCACCGATTTCAATCCGGCCCAGGCTGCCTTTGCGCGCGAACTGGCGCACGCGTCGGGCAACGGCGCGCAATTGCTGGACCAGTCGTTTGCCGAGTTTTGCCGGCGCGACGACCTGCCCGACTTCGACTACATCTGCCTGCATGGCATCTGGTGCTGGATCTCGCCGGCCAACCAGCAGGAGATCGTGGAATTTTTACGACGCAAGCTCAAGGTGGGCGGCGTGCTCTACATCAGCTACAACTGCCAGCCGGGCTGGGCGCCGATGGTGCCCGTGCGCGGCCTGCTCACGCAGTATGCGGACACCATGACCGCACCCGGCGCCGGCCGCACCCAGCGCATCGAGAGCGCGCTCGATTTTACCGACCGCCTGCTGGAAACCAGTCCCGCCTACTTTACCGCCTATCCCCGCGTGGCCGACCGCCTGAAATCGCTGCGCGGGCAAAACCGCCAGTACCTGGTGCACGAATACTTCAGCCGCGACTGGCAACCGACCAGCTTTGCCGAGATGGCCGGCATCCTGGGCGAAGCCAAGCTGACCTACGCCTGCCCGGCCCATTTCCTCGACCACATCACCGACCTGAACCTGACGCGGCCGCAGCAGGAGCTGCTGGCCCAGTTGCCCGATCCCGTGTTTGCCGAGAGCGTGCGCGACTTCATGGTCAACCAGAATTTCCGCTCCGACTACTGGATCAAGGGCGCGCGCCCGCTCACGCTGCTGCAAAAGGCCGAGGCCATGCGCCGGCCGCGCGTGGTGCTGGTGACGCCGCGCGCCCAGTTCGATCTCAAGATCACCGGCAAGGCCATCGAAGGCCAGCTGAGCGAAGCGATCTACCTGCCGCTGCTGGACCTGCTGGCCGACTTCGCACCGCGCACCGTCGGCGAGCTGGAAGACGCGCTGGCCGGCAAGGGCCTGAACTTGCAGCAGGTGTTCGAGGCCGTGCTGGTCCTGGCCGGCAAGGGCAACCTGATGCTGGCGCAGGACGAGGCCCATATCGAGGCGGCCATCGCCTCGAGCCAGCAACTGAATCAGACCCTGTTCGAACAGGCGCGCGGCAGCGAGCAGATTTCGTTCATCGCGTCGCCGGTCGTGGGGGCCGGCGTGTCGGCGCCGCGGATTGCGCAGCTGTTCCTGCTGGCCCATGTCGAGGGCGAGCGCGGCGTGGCCGCGCTGACCGATTATGTGTGGGACACGCTGTCGTCGCAGGACCAGCGCATGGTCAAGGACGGCCAGCGCCTCGACGCGCCGGCCGACAGCATCGCCGAAATCCAGCGCCAGGCCGAACGCTTCGAGCACGATTACCTCGCCATCTACCGCGCCCTGCGCGTGATCGGCTAAGGGACTCGACAGCCTGCTGCGCGGCCCGCTGTCGCCGTGGCGTCGCTCAGCTCCTCGAGGCGATAACCGACCGCTCGCTACGTTGCCGAACCCCTTGGAGAGGTTTATTGCGCCAGCAGTTCGGCATAGCGCGCCACGTCGACATTGCCGCCGCTGATGATGATGCCCACGCGCTGGCCTTGCAGCCGGTCCTTCATGGCGCGCGCGGCGGCCAGGCCCAGGCAGCCGGTCGGCTCCACCACGATTTTCATGCGCGCGGCGAAGAACCGCATTTCCGCGCGCAGCTGGGCGTCGGAAACGGTCAGGATGTCATCGACGTCGCGTTGGATGATGGGAAAGGTCAGGTTGCCCAGGTGCTGGGTCTGGGCGCCGTCGGCAATGGTTTTTGGCGTGTCGATGTGGACGATGCTGCCGCTGCGGAACGATTGCTGGCCGTCGTTGCCCGCCTCCGGCTCCACCCCGTACAGCCGGGTCGCCGGCGACAGCGCGCGCGTGGCCAGCGCCGAACCGCTGAGCAGACCGCCGCCGCCCAGGCACACGAACAGCGCGTCGAGCTGGCCGACTTCCTCGAACAATTCCTTGGCGGCCGTGCCCTGCCCGGCGATCACATCGGCATGGTCGTACGGCGGGATCAGGGTCAGGCCGCGCTGCGCCGCCAGGTCGCGGCCGATCTGTTCGCGGTCCTGGGTGTAGCGGTCGTACAGCACCACGTCCGCGCCATAACCGCGGGTGGCGGCGATTTTCGACGGCGGCGCGTCGTGCGGCATGACTATGGTGGCAGGTATGCCGGCCAGCTGCGCCGACAGCGCGATGCCCTGCGCGTGGTTGCCCGACGAATACGCCACCACGCCGCCGCGGCGCTGTGCGGCATCGAATTTCGCCAGCGCGTTATAGGCGCCGCGAAATTTGAACGCGCCCATGCGCTGCAGGTTTTCGCACTTGAAAAACACTTCAGCGCCCAGCTCGGCATCGGCCGTGCGCGAGGTCAGCACCGGCGTACGGTGGGCCACGCCGGCAATGCGTTCGGCTGCGGCAACGACGTCGGCGTAAGTGGGTAGATTCAATTCGGTCATGGCGGTTCCTTTTAAGGTTACAGCGTGGTCAGGGCAAGGCGCAGCAACGACGCCCTGGCCGCGCTCATTAGCGAGCATCGTTGTAGACGGTGGCGCGGGAGACATTGAGATACGCTGCCACGATGTCCATCGCGCGCCGGACATCCGACAGGCCGCAGTCTTTCAACTCGCGCATCAAGGCGCGGCGCTCGTCGGTTTTCAGCGCGCGCGGCGTGGTGCCGTGGCGGGCGGCAAAGTCGTCGATGCGCAGGCGGATGGCGTCGGCGCCGGCCGGCTGCATGGTCTCGTGCACGGCGGCGGCCGACTCCACGCTGCCGAACTGGGTGAGCATGGTGTTGAGGCTGCGGAACACGGTCAAGTCCACGTTCAGGCACAGCGCGGCCACGTAGCGGCCATGGCTGTCCTTGATGCCGACCGAGGTGCTCTTGGCCAGGCGGCCGTCGGGAAAGGTATTGGGATAATTGGCGATCACCTGGTCGAACGCGGGATCGGCCGCGCGCGCCAGACCGAGCTCGGTGGCGGGGTCGCCCACGCTGCGGCCCGACAGGTTGTTGTGGATGGCGAGAATGGCGTGTTCGGGTTCGGTCAGATCGTGCAGCACCACTTCGCAGAACGGCGCCAGCGTTTTGCCGAGCCCGTCGGCCACCTGCTGCAGCTGGGCCAGCAGGTTGTGATGTTCGGATGTCCTGGTCATCTAAACATATTATCTTAATTTAGACTGTTTGTGCAATCCCTGGATTGTAGGGCGAGGCGTCCAGGTAGCGCCACGCCAGCGCCAGCGGCGTATCGTGCAAGATCCATTGCTCGACCTGGAATTCCCAGCACCGGCCGGTGCCGCCCGTCTGGCCGGTGGCGTCGGCCTGGTCCCACAGCAGCGTGGCCGTGCCCGTCAGTTGCAGCAGCTGGCCGCCGTCGAAGTCGAGGATGACCAGTCCCGCATGGGGATCGACCGCCAGGTTGCCCAGCGTGTTGAACAGGCTGTTGCCGCGATAGTCGGGAATGCGCAACGTGTGTTCGTCGACGATCGTGACGAAGCCGGCATGGCCGCCCCGGTGCGAGGCATCGGCGCCGCCCTGCGCGTGGCGGCTGGCCACGAACACGGTATCGGTCCGGCGCACGATGTCGGCCACCGTGCCGCGCAATGACGTGCCGCGCGCGGTCTGCACCGGCGCCACCGGCACGACGGCGCTGGCGCGCGGCTGCAGTTCGCGGCGCTGGATGTATTGCGGGCAATTGGGAAACGCCTCGCGCACCGCCACCTCGATCTGGCGCCGGTTGACATGGCGCACGACGCCGTTGACGCGGTAGCGGCGGCGCGAGCCGAGGTCGATGAACAGCATGCCCAGCTGAACGTCGGCGTCGGCGTCGGCACTGCTGCCGGCATCGAGGTTGGCCCAGAGCGGATCGGCGGCATCGCGCTCGCCGAACGGCGCTTCGATCAGCAGCGAAGGGCCTTCCGCGTGCGCAAAGCCCGGCTTGCCGAACAGCAGCGACGCCCACACCCTGCCCGCGCTGTCCACGCTGGCGACCACCACCATGAACTGGCGCGCGATGAATGGCCGCGCGCCGGCCATCACGGCATCGGCAACCAGTCCCAGGCGCTGCTCGGCGATGTGGCGCTCGCCCGCGCGCTCCTGCACCGCGCGTTCGCCGGCGTGAAAATCGTGGTGGTCCATGGCCCGTCTCCTGATCGATTGCCGAAGCATCCATTTTGCTAAATAATCGGTGCAACAAGAATAGCCGCCGCGCGTAACTCACTATTTCGTCTGGAGTAATAAATGGGCCAGTTCCACCTGATGAACGTTTTTGTCGCGACGGGCGAGGAAGCAAGCTTTGCCAGGGCGGCGCGGCGGCTGGACCTGTCGCCGGCGGCCGTCACGCGCGCCATTGCCGCGCTGGAGGAACAGCTGGGCGTCAAGCTCCTGCAGCGCACCACGCGCCACGTGCGGCTGACCGAGGCGGGCCGGCGCTACCTGGACGACAGCCGCAGCATTTTGGCCAGCATTGCCGAAGCCAACCAGGCTGCGGCCGGGGTCAATGCCAGGCCGCAGGGTAACCTGTCGGTGACGGCGTCGGTGCTGTTCGGCAAAGCGTTCGTCATGCCGTGCATCGTGCGGTTCCTCGACGCCTATCCCGAGGTGGACGTCTCGGCGTATTTCCTCGACCGCGTGGTCAACCTGGTGCACGAAGGCATCGACGTGGCCGTGCGCATCGCCCACCTGCCCGACTCCAGCCTCAAGGCATTGCGGGTGGGCCAGGTGCGGCGCGTGCTGTGCGCGGCGCCCGCCTACCTGGCCCGGCACGGCGTGCCGCAGCAGCCTGCCGACCTGCTGCGCCATACCATCATTGCCGCCAACGGCGTCTCGCCCCGGATCGAGTGGAAGTTCGGCGCGGTGGACGATCCCACCATGGTGCGCATGCATCCGCGCCTGATGGTCACCAGCAACGATTCGGCCATCGCGGCAGCCGCCAGCGGCCTGGGCATCTGCCGCCTGCTGTCGTACCAGGTGGCCGACGAGGTGGCTGCCGGCCGCCTGTCCATCGTCCTGGCCGAGTACGAGGAAGCGCCGTGGCCCGTGCATGTGCTGCACCGGGAAAGCAAGTTCGGCTCGTCGAAAGTGCGGCACTTCATCGACATGCTGGCGGCCCACCTGCGCGCCCATCCGCACCTGCACTGACGTTATCGTTTCGGTCGACGCAATGATGAATTGAGGCTGGCGTTGTTTTTCCGGCATGGTTAAATCCCTAACATGGCATGACCGCTGGCCCCAGCGGCCACCCCACGAGAGGATATGCCATGGAAACCATCAGCTACCGCACCATCGACGTCGACGGCGTGAACATCTTTTACCGCGAAGCGGGACCGCAGCATGCCCCCACCCTGCTGCTGCTGCACGGCTTCCCCACGTCGTCGCAAATGTTCCGCAACCTGATCCCGCTGCTGGCGGACCGCTACCACGTGATCGCGCCCGACTACCCCGGCTACGGCCAGAGCGATATGCCGTCGATGGACAGCTACACCTACAGCTTCGACCACCTGGCGCACACCATCGACCGGTTCACGGCCGCGTTGGGCATCGACCGTTACGCGCTGTACGTACAGGATTACGGCGCGCCCGTCGGCTACCGCCTGGCCGCCGCCCATCCCGAGCGCATCACTGCCATCGTGGTCCAGAACGGCAATGCCTACGACGAGGGGCTCGACAATGCGTTCTGGGAACCGATCAAGGCCTACTGGGCCGACAAGAGCGCGGCCAATGCCGCCAGGCTCAAGCCCCTGGTGGAACTGGCCGCCACCAAGTGGCAATACCTGGAGGGCGCGCGCGATCCGCAGCACGTGAGCCCGGACGCGTGGACCGTGGACCAGGCTTACCTGGACCGTCCGGGCAACGCCGCCATCCAGCTGGAAATGCTTTATAGCTACGGCACCAATCCGCCGTGCTACCCTGCCTGGCAAGCCTACTTCCGCCAGCACCAGCCGCCGATGCTGATCGCCTGGGGCAAGAACGACCAGATTTTTCCTGCTGCCGGCGCCCACCCCTACCTGCGCGATCTGCCGCGGGCGGAGCTGCATCTGCTCGACACGGGACACTTCGCGCTGGAAGAGGACAGCGCCGCCATCGGCGCCCTGATGCGCGATTTCCTGGGCCGTCACGTCCCGCAGTAAGCGACCTGGCGCCGCCCCGCAGCAGCCGATTCGATGCGCCACTCTAATCAATCGCGCCGCTGCCCTGCGGCGCGGGACAATTCGTATAATGGCTCCACAACTATCACTGGAGACTGATCATGAAATTGCTTGCCGCCGCTGCTGCCGCCCTGTTGACCCTGGCCCCCGCCTTTGCCGCCGACCTCACCTCGCCGGTGGGATTGTGGCAGAACATCGACGATGAAACCGGCAAGCCGAAAGCGCTGATCCGCATCACCGACACCGGCGGCGCGCTGCAGGGCCAGATCGAAAAGCTGTTCCGCGAGCCGGGCGAAGAGCAGAATCCCACGTGCGTGAAATGCGAGGGCGCGAAAAAAGATCAGCCGATCACCGGCATGGTCATCCTGTCGGGTCTGAAAAAAGACGGCGACGAATACACGGGCGGCGAGATCCTCGACCCGGCCAAGGGCAAGGTTTATAAAAGCAAGATGCACTTGACCGACGGCGGCAAAAAGCTCAGCGTGCGCGGCTACATTGGCACGCCCATGCTGGGCCGTTCGCAAACCTGGGTACGCCAGGATTAACGGCGTCCGCGTGCGCCGCTGCCAGCCATGCGCACGCGGGACGCACGCCCGGCCGCCGGTTTAGCCGGTGGAACCATCGCCGGTTACGGCGCAATGCCCTGGCCGGTGGCGGTCCAGTAAATGCCGCCCATCAGGTGCGCCAGGTATTGCGGGTCGCGGTACATCTCGCCGCTGTGGCCCAGCGACGTGACGAACACGCGCCCGCCTTTCGATGCCCCCGCCAGCGTGTGGTACCACGCCACCGGGTGATCGCGGCCCATGCCCTGCGTGGTCTGGCCCGGCCAGATCTTGGTGGGGTCGTAGGTGCTCTCGTCGACGTTGAGCACCGGATGGATGGCGACATTATGGGGATTGTCGAAGATGTACCACTCGTCGCTCCAGATCCAGCGCTCGGGAATGCCGAACGTGGCCGGGAATTTTTTATCGACCACGTACGCCACGCCCGTCTGCAGCATCGGATGGTTGCCCACCCGGCGGCCGATCAGCTTTTCGAACCACGGCCAGGTATTGGCGGGAATGATCAGCGAGCGGTGCACCAGCATGGCGTTGCCGCCGCTGCGCATATAGTCCTCGAATTTCTGGCGCCGCGCCTCGTTCAGTTCCTCGCCGGGCGTGTTGAGGAACACGACGGTCGCGTACTGCTTGAGGTCGCCATCGAACATCTCGGGGCGGTTGGTGTACACCACCTCGAACGCATGCAGCTTGCCCAGCTTTTCCAGGCTGTCGCGCGCGATCGGGATGTATTCGTAGTGGTACTTGCCGGGCATGGCAAAGACCAGGATCTTGTACTGGTCGTCGGCGCGGCCGGGTGTGGCAAACAGCAAGGTCGTCATGGCCAGCAAGGCCAGCAGGATTTTTCGCATCGGGTCTCCGTGACAGTGTTCTAGTTAGCGCTAACATCAGCTGCCAAATATACACGCTTCTGCGGCGGTGATACGATGCGTTCCGATGAAAATATTTCTGATACTGGTGGGCTGGGTTGCAGTCGTGCTGGGCGTGCTTGGCATCTTCCTGCCGCTGCTGCCCACCACGCCCTTTTTGCTGCTGGCGTCCGCGTGCTTTGCGCGCGGATCGACGCGCATGCACCAC
>JBEVMD010000032.1:0-14806 GCA_040508835.1 Duganella sp.
CCCCTGCTCGCCGGCGCGCGCCGCTTCCACGGCCGCATTGAGCGCCAGGATATTGGTCTGGAAGGCGATACCGTCGATCACGCTGATGATGTCGACGATCTTCCTGGCCGACTCGTTGATGCCGGCCATGGTGGCGACCACGTTGGCCACCACGGCGCCGCCTTGCACCGCGATGTCGGACGCCGATTGCGCCATGGTGTTGGCCTGGCGCGCGTTCTCGCTGTTTTGCTTGACGGTGGCCGTCAGCTCTTCCATGGACGATGCGGTTTCTTCCAGCGAACCGGCCTGCTGCTCGGTGCGCGACGACAGGTCCTGGTTGCCGCTGGCAATTTCCGTGGCGGCCATGACGATGGAGTCGGCGCCGCCGCGCACCTGGCGCACGATGTCGGCCAGGCTGTCGCGCATGGTCTGGATCGCAAACAGCAGGCTGCGCTGGTCGCCTGCGCGCAGGGCGATGGCCACGGCCAGGTCGCCTTCGGCAATGCGGCCGGCGATGCCTGCCACATCGTCGGGTTCGCCGCCAAGCTGGCCCAGCAGCTGGCGCGAGATCAGCCAGGCGCCGCCCACGCCGCAGCCCAGCGCGATCAGGCCCAGCACGATCATGATGTTGCGCGATTGTTCGTAGGTTTGCTCGGCATTCACGCGTGCCTTTTCCATGGCGCCGCTCTGGTGCGCAATCACCTCATCGAGACGCTTCATGTACACCAGCTGCAGGTCGCGCGTGACGGTCAACATGTATTCCACGGCCTCGTCGGTCTTGCCGTCGCGGCGCAGGCGTATCACTTCGTCGATCGACTTGGCATACGGCGGATACGCTGCCTCCAGCGCATCGAACAAAGCCTGGCCCTGCGCCGATTGCACCATGTCGTCGAGCTTTTTCGCTTCGACGCCGGCCTGCCGGCGGGTGTCGTCCAGCGTGGCGAATTCCTTGGCGGATGCTGCCGGGTCGTCGCGCAGCAAGCCATTGCGCAGCGAGCGCGCAATCTTGTTGTGCAAATTCATGAGGGTCTGCGCCTGCAGCACCTTGGGATAATTATCGGTGACGATGGCGTTGGTGCCGGCGTTGAGGACGCCCAGATAATAAACGCCGAGGCCGATGACGATGGTGAGCATGACGAGGATGGCGCCAAAACCCAGGCCGAGGCGTGTGCTTACTTTCAAGTTCTTGCTGTGCATGATGTTTTCCGAAGTCGAGAGGTCAGTCTCGCGTTCCGACAGGAACGTTGGCGGGAATGGGGCCGGAGAAGGGGGATGATCGCGGGAAGGTTGGGCGATCAGAGGCATGACGAATTCTCTCTAATATACACCCATATTTTCCATGTGGCAACTACATGGGTGTTGTATTTGGCAGCATGTTATGATGCAAAGGCAAGCTGGACAAATCAATAAACAAGCGACCAGGAGTACTGGATATGGATGCCGGGAACGGGCGGAGACTGGCGGGACTGCGGTTATTGCTGGTGGAAGATAATTTCCTGAACCAGCTAGTGGCGTGCGAATTGCTCAAGGCCGAAGGCGCGGTGGTGGACGTGGCCAGCGACGGCGCCGAAGGCCTGGCATGCATGGCCGGCGAGCGCGTGTTCGATGCCGTGCTGATGGACATGCAGATGCCCGTCATGGACGGCTACGAAGCCACGCGCCGCCTGCGCGCGCAAGGCCATACCAGCCTGCCGATCCTGGCGCTGACGGCCCATGTGATCGAGAGCGAGCGCGACGAATGCCGCGCGGCCGGCGTCGACGATTTCATCGCCAAGCCGATCGACTTCGAGGAACTGATCGGCACCGTGGCGCGCTATTGCCGTCCGCTGTCCGCATGACCCGGCCATGACATCTGCCATGACACCCTCCATGACCGCCCCAGCATCTTCGCGGCTCGACCTGCTCGACGCCCTGCGCGGCTTTGCCATCGTTTCCATCATGCTGCTCCATAACATCGAGCACTTCGACCTGTATTTTTCGCCGCAAGGCTTGCCGGCCTGGCTCAAGGCGGTCGACCAGGTCGTATGGGACAGCATGTTCTTCCTGTTCGGCGGCAAATCGTATGCCATCTTCGCGCTGCTGTTCGGCGTGACGTTTTATCTGCAGTTCCACAGCCGCGACCTGCGCGGCGAGGATTTCCGCTCCCGCTATGCGTGGCGCCTGGTACTGCTGCTGGGCTTTGGCCTGGTCAATTCCATGGTCTACCACGGCGATATCCTCAGCATTTACGCGGTGCTGGGACTGGCGCTGATCCCGGTGGCGCGCCTGCGCAGCGGGGCGGTGCTTGGCATTGCCGTGCTGTTGCTGTTGCAGCCGTATGCATGGCTGGAATTCTTCCAGGCTTTATCCTGGCCCGACCGGCAACTGGCCGATCCCGATTCATGGGCTTATTTTGGCCGCGCCAATCAATACCTGATGCACGGCGGGTTGACCGAGGTATGGCACGGGAACCTCACCAACGGTAAAACCGGGGTGATTTTATGGAGCTGGGAAAATGGCCGCATTTTTCAGATCCCCGCCTTGTTCATGCTGGGCATGCTGGCCGGCCGCCAGGGGCTGTTTCAGATAAACGAACAAAACCAGCGTTGGTGGCTGCGCTCGCTGGCGATTGCCGCGCTGGCGTTTATTCCGCTATACCTGCTTAAAACGTATCCGGATGCGTGGCATGTCGGCAAGGCGCTGGAACGTCCCTTATTGGTCATCATCACGTCGTGGTCCAATCTTGCCCTGATGGTCGTGCTGGTGGCGTGTTTTACGCTGGCGTTTTATGCTTCGCGCGCGCTGGCGTTTTTCTCGCCGCTGGGCCGCATGAGTTTAACCAGTTATGTCGTGCAGTCGATCATCGGCACGGCGCTGTATTACGGCTACGGTCTCGGACTTTATCAACGCACCGGCGCCACCACGGCGCTGGCAATCGGCATTGCGCTGGCGCTGCTGCAGCGGCAGTTCAGCGTCTGGTGGCTGCGCTCCCATGCGCAGGGACCGCTGGAAGCGCTGTGGCACAAGGCCACGTGGATCGGCAAGCCGCGCCAGCAACTGGCGTGAGCGCGCCAGGTGCGAGCGTTCAATATCCGATGCGGTGTATCCGTCATTCCCGCGCAGCCGGGAATCCCTGCTGACGCCGGCCGGGCGCCGGCGGCGTCTACGGCAAACCGGCCAGTTCGTCGTCGGAGTCGATCCAGGCAATCCGGCCGTGCCCGGCTTCATTCAAGCGCAACACCAGCGCGTCCGCCGCGCTGGCCGGCAAGCGCAGTTCGAACCGCACGTCGTCGCCATGTGATACCTGGCCCAGGCTGGCACCGGCCACGTCGATTTCCCGCCGTATCATGCCTTCCATCGCATACGGCGCGGTACACACCAAACTGCGCTGCTTGATAATCGCGATCTTTTCCGCTTTTAATAAAGCCTGCGCCACGCTGTCGGTATAGGCGCGCACCAGTCCACCGGCGCCCAGTTTCACGCCGCCAAAATACCGCACAACGGTTGCCAATACCCCTTCCAGGTCCTGGTGCCTTAAAACATCGAGCATCGGGCGGCCGGCGGTGCCGCTCGGTTCACCGTCATCCACGGCTGCCGATTGGCCGCCGGCCAATAATGCCCAGCACACGTGGGCCGCTTGCGGATGTTCGTCCCACAATTGCGCCACGATTTTTTGTGCGGCGGCGCGATCGGTCATCGGCTGCACGCAGGCGATAAAGCGGCTTTTTTTAATCAGTAATTCGTGCCGGACAGGCGTGATAATTGTTTGGGGCATTGCGGTCATTGCAGGAGCGGCGGCATGTCAACCGGGCCATGGTGCCAGAAAACGGTCGCTGACACAAAAAGCGCGGCGCTGCCGGCACGATATAATCCTGCCTTGTCCCTTAGCAAACACGACCATGACCGACCAGGAAGACGACGATTCATTGATGCGCGAGCTGGGCCTGGCCGAGCTGGGGTTTGCGCTGGTGCGGCTGGAAGGCCGCGTGTTCCTGCGCCTGACCGGCGTGGTGGAATACGCCGGCCAGCGCTACCCGTACGACCTGGTGCCGGCGCAAGGCGTGCTGGCCAAGCCGTCGAAGTGGCGCAAGCTCGATGCCGACACGCGCGGCGCCTTGCTGCGCGAGCGCGCCAGCGCTGCCGTGATCGACGAACTGCACGGCCACGTGCAAACCTTTGTGCAGGAGATCGCCGACGCCAGCGACGACTGCGACCTCGACCCGCAGCCGTTCCTGCAAGGCCTGGCGGACATGCAGATCGCCGAGCCGGCCGGCATGGTGTTCGACCGCATCCGCCAGCGCCTGCACCATGCGGTCGAGCGCGAGATGGAAGAGCAGCATGCCGAACGCACGCGCCAGAGCATCAACCTGGCCGAATACCCGGCATCGTTCGACGTGGCGCGCCGCATCAAGCGCAAGTTTATCGCGGTGCTGGGTCCCACCAATTCCGGCAAGACCCACCAGGCCATCGAAGCGCTGGCCAAGGCGCCCAGCGGCATTTACCTGGCGCCGCTGCGGCTGCTGGCGCTGGAAAACTACGAGCGCCTGCAAGGCATGCAGCAGCACGGCAAGCCGCTGGCCGTCAGCCTGGTCACGGGCGAGGAGCGCCGGCTGGCGCCCGGCGCCACCCACGTGGCCAGCACGGTGGAAATGCTCGACACGCGCACCCCGGTGGACGTGGCCGTGATCGACGAAATCCAGATGCTGGGCGACCGCGACCGCGGCGCCGCCTGGACCGCCGCCGTCTGCGGCGCCCCGGCCCACGTCGTGTACCTGGTGGGCGCGCCCGAAGCGCGCAAGGCCATCGAAGTACTGGCCGCGCGGCTCGACTGCGAGCTGGAAGTGCACGTGTTGAAGCGCAAGGGGCCGCTGTCGATGGAAGACACGCCCGTGCGCAAGCTGACCGGGCTGCGGCGCGGCGACGCCGTGATCTGCTTCTCGCGCCGCGAAGTGCTGATGTGGCGCGACAACGTCACCGAGGCGGGGTTATCGGTGGCCACCGTGTACGGCAACCTGTCGCCGGAAGTGCGGCGCGCGCAGGCCCAGCGCTTCCGCGACGGCGCCGCCGACGTGGTGGTGGGGACCGACGCCATTGCCATGGGCCTCAATATGCCGATCGCGCGCATCGTGATGACGACCAGCGTGAAATACAACGGGTACGAGGAAGAAGAGATACCGGCCGCGCTGGCGCGCCAGATCGCCGGCCGGGCCGGGCGCTTCGGCGTGCACGAGGAGGGATTGGTGGCGGGCTTCGACGCGGAAACCCACAATGTGATGCGCTCGCTGCTGCGCGAAAAACCGGTGCCGCTCAAGACGACCGGCTTTGCCGTGGCGCCCACGCTCGAGCACTTGCACCGCATTTCGGCCGTCACCAACGAGCACGGCCTGGCCAAGCTGCTCAAGCGCTTCGTCCACAATATCGATGTGCCGGACGGCTTTTTCTATCCGCGCATTACCGAGGACCAGTTCGAGCGGGCGGCATGGCTCGATACCTTGCAGCTCACGGTCGCGGAAAAGTTTGCCCTGTCGCTGGTGCCGATCTCGGCCAAGGTGCACAGCCTGCAACATGCATGGGAAAGCTGGGCCAGCGCGCTGGCGCACAAGAAGGTCACGCACCTGAAACCGGAGAACCATCCGCTGCATTACATGAATCTGCAGGAAGCGGAAGACGCGTGCCGGCTGTACTCGGCTTATGCGTGGCTGGCGTACCGGCTGCCGGAATATTTTCCGGATACGGCACTGGCGCAAAGACTGTCGCGCGAGGCGTCGGAACGGGTGGATGCGATATTACAGGATCAAAATTCGGCAGCGCGGCGTCGGCAACCTAAAAAATATCGTCGCAGTTAGGACGCATCGGGTATGGCCCGGGCATGGCAGGAAGCGCATGCCGTATTCCACGTTTGCCTGTTTCAGTGAGTGCACCAGTGTGCACCCACGCAAACGATGGGTAAAACTGTGACTGCAAAAAACGATTACAGAGGCTGGTAAGGACCATGGCTGTACGGCTCGGCCCACAGTTCGAACATGCGGCGAACGATGGCTTTCCACGAACGGCGTGGGGTGGCTGGAGCAGCAGCGGCGATGGTGGTGTTGGCGGTAGCGGTGGTCATGGTGGACTCCTGTGAAGTGCATTCAATGTCGATGAATGAAGCTTACAGAAGTCTCAGATATAAAGATAATTTTGATTTCCGATACGCGACATTCGCAAATCGAATTTCTTGTGTGAAAGAGATGTAGCTGCTGGTGATATCTGTTATGCGGCGAGAGCGGGCAAGGGGGCGAAAAAAAACGCCAACCGCAGCTGCCGGTTGGCGTTCTCTCCGTATCTTGGTAGGCCGTGCGGGATTCGAACCTGCGACCAACGGATTAAAAGTCCGCTGCTCTACCAGCTGAGCTAACGACCCAAGGGCGCGAATCTTACAGGCTACAGCAAAAAAATTCAACTGTGCCACCGCAATTTGCGCATCTTTATCTTGCCCGACCGACGCGCCGGTCCGCCCGTGCGCCATGGAAGTCGCCACCTCCGCTATGATAGCGACCTTGTTGGCAAGCTTGTCAGCGCGTTAATGACAAGGACTCACATGAAATCTTCTATTGCAGGAGCACCGGGGGCCAACCGACCCCCATCACAATTCGGGCTGATCAATCTATTGAAGGTCGTGGCGGCGCAACTGATCGTGCTGCACCACCTGGCGTTCTACGGCCCGATGGCCGATTACGTGCGGCCCATCTTCCCCGACCTGATCGGCTTTTTGGGCGATAGCGCGCGCATTGCCGTGCAGGTCTTCCTGGTCATCGGCGGCTTCCTGGCGGCCAAGTCGCTGTCGCCGTCGGGCCTGCCGTCGCACCCGCATCCGCTGGGCGCGATCTGGCATCGCTACACCAAGCTGGCGCCGCCGTTCATTGCGGCAACCCTGGTGGCTGCCATGGCGTCCGCCTGGGCCGGGCACTGGATGACGCACGATTCGATATCGGAGCCGGCCACCTTGTCGCAACTGGCCGCCCATGCCGTGCTGATGCATGGCGTGCTCGATTATCCGTCGCTGTCCGCCGGCGCCTGGTATGTCGCCATCGACTTCCAGCTGTACGCCGCGCTGGTGATGCTGTTGTGGCTGGCTGGCGTGCTGGCCGGCAAGCGCATGGTGCGCTGGCTGATGCCGCTGCTGGTGGCGGTGGGCATCACGCTGTCGCTGCTGCACTTCAATCTCGATGCCGAGTGGGATGTGTGGGCGCCGTACTTCTTCGGCAGCTACGGCTTGGGCCTGATGGCATGGTGGGCGAGCGATCCCAAGCGCTCGGCCAGCGCCATCACCCTGATCATGCTGGGCGCCTTGCTGCCGGCGCTGGCAGGACTGGTGCTGGAATTCCGCAGCCGTATCGCGCTGGCGGTGGTCGTGGCCTGCGTGCTGTTCGTGTGCGGCCGCGTCAAGACGCCTTCGACCGGCAAAGCCTGGACCACGATTAACCAGCTGGGCAAGATCTCGTACGCGGTCTTCCTGATCCATTTCCCCGTGTGCCTGCTGGTCAACGCCGCCTTCACGCACTTCGTGCCGGCCGAACCCGAGTTGCAGGCGCTGGGCATGCTGGTGGCGTGGAGCGCCAGCCTGCTGGCAGGCGCCGTCTTCCATCACTGGGTGGAAGTGCCGCTGAGCCGCGCGGTGCAACGCGTGTCCGACAAGGTGGACCTGCGCGGCTGGCTCAAGCCGGAGAACGGCCGGCCCGGCGTGGTGACGTTGCGGTAAGCCATAGCCCGACCGCGAGCCCGAAGAAGTGAAAACGCCAGCCCCGAGCTGGCGTTTTACATGGCGTCACTCATATCATTTTGGAATATCAAAACACAAATAAATGATAGTTTGCCGTTCTGCGGCCAGGCGTAATATTCTTTCATGCAGTTACAACAACTACACAAGCAACTGCAAAGCGCCGACGATGATTGCATGCATCATGCAAGCGACAATTGCCGGCGTTTACATAAAACCAAAAAATTGGAGACAGCATGACCCCTCATCATACGACCCCTCGTAGGACCCTGCTCGCCGCGCTGATTGCCGCGCTCATCGCCGATTTGGCGCTGGCGCCCGGCGCTTGCGCCCAGACTGCCGACGAAGCGTCCGTCGATCCCGCCGCCAAGGTGGTGGTCAGCGGCATTCGCGCGTCGCTGTCGTCGTCGCTCAACACCAAGCGCATGCAGGATGGCGTGGTGGATGCCGTATCGGCCGAAGATGCCGGTAAATTCCCGGACACCAATATCGCCGAGTCGCTGCAGCGCGTGACCGGCGTGCAGATCCAGCGCAACGGCGGAGAAGGGCGCTATATTTCCGTGCGCGGCCTGGGGCCGGAATTCAACAACGTGCTGGTCAACGGCCGCACGCTCACCAGCGATACGGGCGGGCGCGAGTTTTCGTTCGACCTGCTGTCGTCGGACCTGATATCGAAAGCGCTGGTCTACAAAACCTCGCAACCGTTCCTGCCCGAGGGCGGCATCGGTTCCACGGTAGATATCCAGACCGCGCGCCCGCTGTCGGGCAAGACGGGCCACAGCTCGGTGGTCAACGTCTCGAGCGCCTACGATTCCAACTCCAAGAAATACACGCCCAATGGCAGCGCCATGTATTCGTACGCCAACGAGGCGCGCACTTTCGGCGTGACCGGATCGCTGTCGTACACGGACCGCGCGTCCAAGCAGAACAAGGCCGTCAACGACGCCTGGAATTATCGCGACGTGGCCATGATCAACGGCGACCTCAATTCCCGGGGACTGACGATGGCCGACGTCACCACCAGAAAACTGTATATGCCGCAAAGCTACGGCTTCCAGCAGGAAGACGAAAGCCGCAAGCGCCTGGTGGGCAATCTGACCGTGCAGTACAACCCGTCGCCGACCTGGAAGCTGACGGCCGACGGCCTGTACTCGCGCCTGGACCAGCGCAACAAGATCATCGCCTTCAGCGACTGGAACAACCCGGTGCAGCTGGGCGTCCAGTACGACAACCGCGACCAGGTGACCAGCTTCCTGCGTCCCGGTTCCACGTTCTACGCCAATAACCCGGAACTGGCCGGTCCCGGCAAATTGCTGGGCGAAGCCAATTCCAACGACATGATCGCCAAGGGCGGCGACCGGCTGTCGGTCACCAAGGCGTTCGGCCTGAACTCGAAGTGGAAGGTGGGGCAGGAGTGGCGCGTGGAAGGCGATATCTCGACCTCGCGCACCACGTCCGACTCGAACGACATGTGGGTCGTGGCCGGCATGTTGCCAAGAAACGGCGACACGCTCACCTTTGGCAGCACGCCCACCATCACCTTTGGCGACGGCATCGCCGACCCCACCGCCGTGCGCGCGCACGCCGTCTCCAACGGCGACATCGAGAACAACGACAAGCTGCACGAAGGGCGCCTGAGCGCGTCGTGGGAGCACGAGATCGGCTACTTCAAGGGCATCGACACGGGTGTGGCCCACTCGCAGCGCAAAGTGGACCGCACCAAGTGGGGCAACGATGCGTGGAATGCCTTCAGCGGCTACCACCTGCCGCTGCCGGCGTCGCTGTTTACGGTCAAGCAGATGGACGACTTCATGAACACGGGCGGCAAGGTGCCCAGTTCCTTCCTGAGCTTTGACCCGTATGCGTACATGAACTACCTGAACCAGCCGTCGCTGCTGCCGCAATCGAACGACCCGGCGTACTACTCGGACCTGACGCGCTTTCCCAACGGCCCCATGGCCATCGACTACACCAAGCCGTCGATGTGGGGCGTGAAGGAAAAAGTGAGCAGCCTGTTCCTCGATTCGAAATGGGAAGGCGGCGGCTGGTCGGCCAACGCGGGCGTGCGCCTGGTGCGCGTAAAATCCACGTCCACCGGCATCAGCCGCGAACTGCTGTCGGCCGTGAAAAGCCCGAACGACACGACCTTTATTTCCGTCTGGGGCCCGAACCAGGTGACCACGGTGGAGAACAGCTACAACAGCGTGCTGCCGTCGGCCAACATCAAGTTCGACCTGCGGTCCGACATGCTGCTGCGCCTGGGGGCCTCGAAAACCGAAACCCGCCCCACGCTCAGCCAGATGGGCGTGGACAACTGGTACGGCGGCCGGTTTGGCGACGTCCAGACCGGCGGCGGCAACCCGAACCTGAAACCCATGCAGTCGAAGAACTACGACGTCTCGTACGAATGGTATCTGTCCAAGACCAACTACGTGAGCGCGGCCGTGTTCATGAAGAAAGTGTCGGACTTCCTGGAGACGACCATCGTCGACATGCGCATTCCGCAGTTCGACGAAATCGTCCACGATTCGCGTGTGCGCAACGGCCAGAAGGGCAAGATCAAGGGCGTGGAGATCGCCGGCCAGTACGCGTTCGACAACACGGTCAGCTGGCTGCAGGGCTTTGGCGTCTCGGCCAACTACACCTATGTGGACGCCAGCGCGACGCGGGAGAGCGACAGCACGGCGCCGTCGTGCGGCTATCCCGGCTTGTCGCCGCAGTCGTATAACGGCTCGGTGTTCTACGAGCGCGGCGACTTCCAGGCGCGCGTGAGCTACAACTGGCGCAACCACTTCTCGGTCGATTGCGGCGGCGGCAGCACCCAGCCCCGTAACCGCTCGGCCTACGGACAGACCGACGCCAGCATCCGGTACAACCTCACGCCCAACCTGGCAATCTACGCAGACGCGATCAACATGGCCAACTCGCGCGCGCACGAGTACGCGCAGAACGATAGCCAGTTCCTGATGCTGGAGGACGTGGGCCGGCGCGTGAGCGTGGGGTTGCGGGCGGCGTTCTAAAGTCCGGCTTTTGTAGATCGGGGTTGGCGATCGGCGTGGATGCGATTACCATGTCCAACCCCGATATGCATCGCACAAACAAGAGAGGATGGTCGCATGACCTACGAAGAATACCTGGATGAGGTCACCACGCTGATCTTCGAGAAATTTGGCGTGGCCGAGGCTGCGGCCGTCAAGCTGGTGGTGGCGGCGCAGGACAAGGAGTTTTTTGTCCGGCACGACGAGGACGAGAAATTGCGCACGGTCGAGCAGGCGCACCAGGATGCGAAAACGATTTACGAGGCGTCGGAAGGCGCGGCCAGGAAGGGCGGCAAGCGCTAATCAATGGCTGAAGTAATCAGGTTTTTACATCAGCCTTTTTAGATCGGCTTTTTCAGATCAGCTTTTCGACGCTGGACGAACAGGCTGCGAATGGACGTCATGACCGGCGCTCCAGGTCCAGGCCCAGCGCTGCCTTGCGCAGGCAGCCATTGCGACGCACAAACGCCAGGGCGGCGCGGGTGTCGTACATCAGCTGGTAATGGTAGTAGTTGATGTGCTCGAGCACGCCGAACGCCAGCAGGCCGCCCGACCACAGCAGGTCCGCCGTAGCCGCCGTTGCACCCTGCGCTGCAATGACGGCGCCGATGGCGACGATCAGCAGCACGTTCGCATATTTGAAGAATCGGTAGAGCGGCTGAAAGTACGCAGGGAAGGGCTGGCGCCCGACGATGGCCCGCGCCTTGAGGTGCCAGTAAAATACGCCCTGCAGCAGCAGGAAGCATACCAACGCCAGCGCGGCGGTTCGCATTTCCCAATCCACCGATTCCACCGAGCGTCGCCAGTGCAGCAAGAACACGGCAGGCAATGCCAGGCAGCTGAACGCTTCGGCGTTGCGCAAGTAGGTCATCCGAGCCGATAAAGTTTGCATGGTTCGCCTTTGCTTGACGTATTCGGACAGCGGTTTGCGTGGCATTGGTGAAGGTCGCAAGCCTGCACATGACGTCATCCGACCGGATCAGGTGAGGGAATACGCCGTGTCATTGTTGTGACTGTCGATGCATGTTGCGCTGTTCGCCCTTGATGGTCAACTCACACTACGCAGCCCGCCCCGATCAAGGCCGCACCGGCGCCAGCGTCGATGTGCGTTTTGCTATCTTCCGGGTGCGTACAATGTCGCCTCCCAACGCGACTCGCCCGCCTGTTGTATGCAGGTCGCTGGTAGTGGGGATCCCGCCGTTGCCCGGCATGGCGGTGCAGATCGTAGGCGATGGCCTACAGGCTATGCCCTGCCGCGGCGGCATGATGGCGTGGGCCTGGCCGATACCAGCTATCCAGAGATTATATAAGCCCTAATCATTTTTTTTGGCTCCCACCAAAGTAGTGGCAGACCTGGCTGCGACGCAGTCAATCCAGTCCGGCCGGAAACAGGCTACCGGGCAAGGCGGCCAAGTTTCTGCAATGTAATTGCATTCATTATTCTATTCAATTTCCTATTCATTTCTGCATCTGCTAATATGAATTATAAAGTATTTTTACTATTCATTTTTATTCCAGAACGTGTCTAAAAGCCAAAATATCGAGCAGCTCGAACTGCTGCTCAAACAGGGACCGAGCAAGGCCGCCGCACTCGCCAAATTGCTGGGGATCAGTCAGCCGACATTTTCGCGACTGTGGACCATTGTGCGCGGCGGTGTTGTTTTGGGCGCCGGCAAGGCACGGCAGTATGCGCTGAGACGGGAAGTGCAGGGAGTCGATACGCCCATCCCGGTGTTTCGCGTTACCGCAGCAGGCGAGATTGAACCTATCGGGCAGCTCGACGCGCTGCAGGGGGGCTGTTACGCGATGACGCCGCTGGCAGGCACTCATTACGACGTCTACCAAGGCATGCCTTTTTTTATCAGCGATTTACGTCCGCAGGGTTTTTTGGGCCGCATGGAGCCTGGCCGTAACAGGGAACTGGATCTGCCGGCCGACATTTTGAGATGGACCATCGAGCAGGTGCTGAAGTATATATCTCGGCGCAGTGAGCATGCCGCAGGTGATCTCATCCTCGGGAACGAATCGTACGGCCGCTACCTCGAGTCTTCTGCTGCCCAGGAGGAAGGCGTGATACCGGACCTTGCGCGCGGTGCACACTACCCACGCATGGCAGAAGACTCAATGCAGGGCGAGGCGCCGGGATCCTCTGCTGGCGGAGAACAACCGAAGTTCACCGCCATCATCCGGCGCGCGGACGAAGCCCGGACCATTGACCACGTCATCGTCAAATTTTCCCCCAAAATCACGACGCCCTCCGGCATGCGGTGGGGCGACCTGCTCATCTGCGAGCACCTTGCCTTGCAGACCTTGACTCGCAATGGTATCGCTGCTGCACGCACCGCCATTCTCGAACTGGACGATCGCGTTTTCCTGGAAGTCATACGATTTGACCGGGTCGGGTTGCGTGGCCGGCTGCCGATGGCTACCTTCTCGGCCCTGGATGGCGACCTGGGCATGATGGATCGGAACTGGACGGCCGTCGCGCAACAGCTCGGACGACTTGGCGAGCTGCCGGTGCAGGACATTCTCACGGTCGAGCAGTTGGACCTGTTTGGCGCGTTGATCGGTAATACCGACAAGCATCACGGCAACATTGCCGTCGCCTGGACACTGGAGCGCAAGCACCGCCTGCTCGCTGCCTATGACATGCTGCCCATGCTGTATCGTCCCAACACGCATGGAGAGATCGTCGACCGGGAGTGGCGACCCGAATACCTGGGGAAGCTGGAGCTGCGCCACCTGCCGCTGTGCTACCGCATGGCACAGCAGTTCTGGTGCGACGTCCTGGCAGATCCCCGCATCTCGCCCGGCTTCAAGGACGTGGCGCAGCGCCACCTGCAGGCGATTGTGCCGCTAGCACCCGTCGGCGCTGCGTGAGGACCAGGGATCGTCGCTACGGCCGCCAAGCGTCCGACTACCGGCCCAGTCCACGGCCATGCTGTTTCTGGTTGGCCGTACCCACGGCGCATCGACAATCACTGCCGCGCTCGCGTGCACAATAAGCTGGTGCCACTTGATTGGAGAAGATTTTGATTGGCAGGCTGCGTACGCGCACGCGTCGGTGGCAATGTGCATCGCCTATGGGCGCAGCATCGTGGAGTGCAACGCGTCGATGGGAGCCGTCTTCGCTGACCTCACCGGCCACCACGGCAGCGCCAAGTTGCGGCCCGCTGGTACTCGGAAAGTGTCTTAAAATGCAGTGTGCGTAAGCCGCGTTATACGAACCTGCGGACGCTCACTGCCCGGCAAGCTTGGTACGATATGCACGCAGCAGTGCCGCCCGCCGCGGTCGAAAGCTGGCGTCCGTCAGCGACACCGTACCGATACGGTCCATCCGGAACATGCGGAAGTCCTGGCGCAAGCAGCAATAGGCAAGCAGGACGAACCGGCGTTCAACGTACACGATCGACAGCGGCCACAGCGTCCGCGTGCTCGCCATGCCGTGCCGGTCCTTATATTCGATCAGCAATGCGCGCTCGTGCCAGCATGCCTCGCGTATCGTCGCCATGTCCGGCAGCCTGGGACGTTGTTGTTCGAAATGATGGACCTGCGATATGGCATGCAGCAGGTTTTGCTGACCAACGGAGGGCAGCGTCGCCGCCACTTTTCCCAGCACGGCAAGCGCCGCAGCGGCCAACGCCGGGTCGCCCAGCTGGCTGATTTCGGCCATGCCCAGGGCCAGCGCCTCGATCTCGATCCGGCTGAACACCTGCGGGGGCAAGGTCCCGTCCTCGATCAGACTGTAACCGAATCCACGCTCCCCCTCTATTTTTGCGCCTGCGGTGCGCAGGCTGTCGATGTCGCGGTACACGGAACGCAGCGACACGCCGGTTTCAAAAGCGAGCTGCGCGGCAGTGACCGGCGCGGGCAGACTGCGCAGCGCCTGCAGCAGGATAAATAGGCGTTCTGATCGGGACATGGGGCAACTGACAAAAATTGACAGGAGGGAATTCTATAGTACTACCTGTGCCGTTGCTGGCGCCATCGCCGCGATGCACCATATCCGCCCACCAACAGGAACAGGAAACAGAAAAACATCATGAACCCA